>CAYIKA010000082.1:0-1622 GCA_964363905.1 uncultured Candidatus Saccharibacteria bacterium | reverse complement strand
CGGAGAAAGAATGGCTCGACTGCATTTCGCTCCCAAAGCTGCTCGCGCTCTTTGACGAGCTCGGGTTCCGTTCACTTCGACCGCGCGCCCACGCACTGTTCGGTGAAGCGGGTGAGGAGCTTGAAGACGATGGCTATCAGATGCCGGACGAGTCCTTGGTATCGTCTGACCGCCTCGCCGAGGCAAAGGTCATGCTCTTCTTGCTTCATTCTGATTTTACGAATCCATCCCTGGACGATGTACTCGCGTACACCAAAGCGAAGAACTTTGATGAGGCATATGAGTCACTCACCAAAACACTCGCAGAAACTGGCAGAGTGAAAGAGGTGTACGACTCTATTGAGAAGCCGCTTATAGATATCGTGCGCGAGATGGGGGAGACCGGAGTAAAGATAGACCAGGCGGTGCTCGAAGATTTGCGTAAGAAATATCGCAAAGAACTCGAGAAGATTGAGAAGGGGATATACGAAACCGTGGGGCACGAATTCAACATCGCGTCCCCTAAGCAGTTGGGTGACGTCTTGTTCGACGAACTCCAGCTCGTGGTGAAGGGGCAGAAGAAGACGGCGGGCGGTCAGCGTTCAACCAAAGAGTCCGAGCTCGAAAAGATTAGGGACCTGCACCCAATTGTGGGCGAGGTGCTGAAATATCGCGGTCTCCAGAAACTGCTCGGTACCTATATAGAAGCCATTCCACCTCTTCTCGATAGTGAGTCACGTTTGCATGCAGAATTTCTCCAAACCGGCGCGGTAACCGGTCGCATGGCGAGTCAGAACCCAGGGCTTCAAAACATTCCAATACGTACGCCAGAAGGGCGCGCGATTCGTAACGCGTTTATTCCACGCGATGGGTACACCTTGCTTGCGCTCGACTACTCACAGATTGAGCTGCGCATTGCGGCATTTCTTTCGGGTGATCAGAAACTTATCGACATCTTCAAGTCCGGTCGCGACGTACATAGAGAGGTGGCCGCCGCAGTCTTTAATGTGGCTCCAGAAAACGTGGACTCAGAAATGCGTCGTCGCGCCAAGATCATTAACTTCGGGATTCTCTACGGAATGGGCGTGAACGCACTCAAGATACAGCTCGGGGTGTCGCAGGGCGACGCAACGCTCTTTCATGACGACTATTTCGCCACCTTCAAAACACTCGCCGAATATTTGGAATCAACACGCGGCTTCGCACGTAAGAATGGCTACACCGAGACACTCTTTGGCCGCCGCCGTCAGTTCCCCGAGATGAAGTCACCTCTTCCGTATGTGCGGGCGCAAGCGGAACGTATGGCAATCAACGCCCCCATCCAAGGAACGCAGGCCGACATCATAAAGCTCGCGATGGTCCAGGTGCATGAAATGTTGCACGAGCGCGGCATTCGGGAAGAAGCGCATTTGATACTCCAAGTGCACGACGAACTCGTGTACGAAATTAAAAACGATATGCTCACCACACTCGCACCCGAAATAAAACGCATTATGGAGAGCGTGGTGACGCCTGCTGATGCCAAAGACGTGCCGATCATTGCAGAAGGGAAGACGGGTGCGAACTGGGGTGAGATGTCCCCACTTGCACTTTAGAGCGCGCGGAGCATACTGCCGACAGAACAAGAACATGGTGGGAGGAAA
>CAYIKA010000081.1:0-1628 GCA_964363905.1 uncultured Candidatus Saccharibacteria bacterium | reverse complement strand
CGGTGGGCACAAAGGCCGGGGTCAAAGGCGTTCTCCCGGCCCAGCTCGAAGCACTCGGGGTCCAAGTCGTGCTCGCCAATACCTACCACCTCTATCTGCAACCCGGCGAGGGTATCGTAAAGGGTGCGGGTGGGCTCGGTGAGTTCATGCAGTGGAAGGGACCGACCATGACCGACTCCGGCGGGTTCCAAGTCTTCTCTCTTGGTGCAGCGTTTGGACGCACCATTACGAAGATTGCGAAAGGCGAGGAACTTCCGCGTGAGCAAGGTCTCACTACGTACGATGAAAGTGTACAGAGCCAGCACGGTCAGCTCGCCATCATCGATGACGAAGGAGTCACCTTTACCTCGCATCACGATGGGTCACTTCATCGCTTCACTCCGGAGCGCTCCATAGAAATTCAACACGCGCTTGGCGCAGATATGTTCTTTGCGTTTGATGAGTGTACTGCGCCAACGGAGCCCTATGAATACCAGAAGGAAGCCATGGATCGCACGCACCGTTGGGCCGAGCGCTCACTCAAAGCGCATCGTCAGAATTTGAATGCCAATCGCACGCAGGCAATATTTGGCATCGTGCAGGGCGGTCGTCACGCAGACCTGCGCGAAGAAAGCGCAAAAGAAATTGCATCGATGGACTTTGATGGGTTCGGTATCGGCGGATCGTTTAGTAAGGAAGACATGATGGGCGCGCTTCAGGCCGCGGTGACTCACCTCCCGGAAGAAAAGCCACGGCACTTCCTTGGGATAGGGGAGCCGAGCGATTTGCTGCTCGGTATCAAGGAAGGTATGGACACCTTTGACTGTGTTGCCGCCACACGGCTCGGTCGCCACGGCACGGTCTACACCCGTCGCGGTCCGGTGCATTTGAAAAAAGAGCAGTACAAAAACGATTACACACTTCTTGATCCGGAAACCTTGGTGTCAGGCACGGAAGGATTTACGCGCGCGTATGTGGGGCATCTTCTGCGCTCGGGAGAAATGCTCGGACAGATTATTGCCTCGATGCACAACCTCGGATTCATCATCCAGCTGGTAGATGGCGCGCGCGAAGCACTCCTGGAAGATCGTTTCGACCAGTATCGCGCAGACTTCGAACGCGACTACTACGCACACTAACGCAGAAAGGGCCGGATCATTGATCCGGCCCAACTTCTAATGAAACTTGTAATGTTCACGCCTCAGGCTCTCAACTGCCTGGGCGTTTACGAAGAGGAAAAATTCGTTGAGCGTTTCAATGAGCTCTGCTCCACGTTCCTCAAGGTACGTCATCTCTTCAGCTGAATACAGCTCGCGCATGAAGCATTCCGCCACACCGTCGATTTCCCTGCGAAGCACATACACCGTCTGGGTGACTACGGTCCACGGCAAAAACGTTATCTCTTTAACAGGTTCTCTGTAGATAACACTGTTGGGGTGGATGAGAAAGGGTGTCTCGGCAGCCAGTACGTAACCCGGACAACCTGCTTCCATATAGATTTGCAACGCGTGAAGTGATGCAATGTTTGGTGTCCGCGCGAAGGCCGCGCGGGGCCTGCATAGTGGCATCGCTACCTCCTACAAAACATTCTGCATACGAAATAACACAAAATTCATGCACATTCAACGAATATGCTATCGTTTGCAGGC
>CAYIKA010000080.1:0-1697 GCA_964363905.1 uncultured Candidatus Saccharibacteria bacterium | reverse complement strand
CGGGCTACAAGGTTTCCGGCGGTCTTCACGGTGTGGGTGCATCCGTCGTGAACGCACTTTCCGAACACACGAAGGTTTTGGTGCACAAAGACGGCGCCGTTCACATGCAGGAGTACAAAATCGGCAAGGCGCTCGCAAAAGTAAAAGTGGTCGGTAAGACCAAAAACACCGGCTCCATCGTGTTCTTCAAGCCTGACGTCACCATCTTCAAGGACGGCATCAACTGGAACTGGGAGAAGGTTGTCGCGCACTTGCGGCAGCAGGCGTATCTGGTGAAAGGAACGCGTATCGCCATCATCGACGCGCGCGAGGCTGGCATGGTGGATTCCGAAGAAGTGTTTTACGCACGTGAGCTCGGTCTCGATGTGCCATCCATGTCCTTCTACTTCGAGGGAGGTTTGCGCTCACTCATCGGCTTCTACAATAAGCATCAGACTCAGGTGCACAAAAACATTTTCTACGTTGATTCTGCTGACGGCGATGTGTCAGTCGAGGTGGCGCTTCAGTACGTCGATGACCTCACGCCGCGCCTGATGGCATTTGCGAATAACATCTACAACCCTGAACAAGGAACGCACGTGACTGGTTTCAAGACGGCGCTCACACGAACGCTCAACACCTATGGCCGTGCTGCAGGCATTCTCAAAGAGAGCGAAGAAAACTTTACGGGAGACGACGCGCTCGAGGGTATTACGGCCGTCATTTCAATCAAGATGCCCGAGATTCAATTCGAGGGTCAGACCAAGGGTAAACTCGGTTCGACCGAGGCGCAGGGAGCGGTCGCAAGTGTGTTCGGTAGCGCATTCGCAACCTTCCTTGAGGAGAATCCTGATGACGGAAAATTGATCATCAACAAGGTGCTTCTCGCGCTTAAGGCTCGCAAGGCGGCAAAAGCCGCAAAGGATTCGGTTCTTCGTAAGGGTGCGCTTGAGGGCATGACGCTCCCCGGCAAGCTCGCGGACTGCCAGACCAAGGACGCGTCTGAATCAGAACTCTTTGTGGTGGAGGGAGACTCTGCAGGTGGCTCATCGAAGATGGGTCGCGATCGACGCACCCAGGCTATTCTTCCGCTGCGCGGTAAGATCCTCAACATTGAGCGCGCGCGTCTCGATAAGATGCTTGCATCCGAACAGATTCGTAACCTCGTGGTCGCGCTCGGTACTGCTATTGGTGACATCTTCGATGTCTCGAAACTCCGCTACCACAAGATCATCATCGCAACAGACGCCGACGTGGACGGGGCCCATATTCGCACCCTTCTTTTGACGTTGTTCTATCGCCACTTCCGTCCGGTCATTGATGGAGGATTTATCTACATCGCGCAGCCGCCGTTGTACAAGATCAAGCGTGGAAAGGAAATTCATTACGCGTATTCAGACGAAGAGAAATTCCGCATCTTGGGCGACGATGTAACGCTTGCTACAGAGGCACCGAGCGAGGGTGAGGAAGAAGGAGAGGAGAGCGAGGACGCACCGGAGACTGAGGTAACTGCCAAGAAGGCAAATAAGGTCAGTATCCAGCGCTACAAAGGTCTCGGCGAAATGAATGCATCTGAGCTTTGGGAGACCACTATGGACCCTGCGCGCCGCGTCTTGAAGCGCGTTACGGTGGAAGATGCCTCAGAAGCTGATCGCATCTTTGATGTCCTTATGGGTACCGATGTCGCGTCACGTAAGTCGTTCATCCAGTCGAACGCA
>CAYIKA010000079.1:0-1730 GCA_964363905.1 uncultured Candidatus Saccharibacteria bacterium | reverse complement strand
CAACCGACGCCGTACCTCCGGCATGGAAGGTACGCATCGTGAGCTGCGTTCCTGGCTCGCCGATTGCCTGAGCAGCAACCGTACCTACGGCTTCGCCGAGGTCGACGATTTCCTGTGAGGTGAGGTCCATACCGTAACACGAGGCGCAAATACCAAAGCGTGTCTCACACGACATTGGGGAGCGCACCTGCACGAACTGCACATCAGAGGCGGCGACTACCCTTGCCTCGTCAGCAGTGAGGTAATGATTCTTCTTGAATCCTGCCGCTTCTGCTGAGAGCGTGCGACCACGGAGTGTATCGGCGAAATCAATCGAGATACCAGAAGCCGACACACGGTTGAGCGTAATGCCACGCTTCGTACCACAATCGGTTTCGGTCACGATAGAGTCCTGCGCAACGTCGAAGAGACGGCGGGTGAGGTACCCGGCGCGTGCAGTACCGAGCGCCGTGTCGGTGAGACCCTTACGGGCACCGTGCGTACTCATGAAGTACTCCACTGGGTTAAGTCCTTCGGTCATCGATGACACGATAGGCACTTCGATAGTCTCGCCTGCAGTGTTCTGGATGAGACCCTTCATACCGGCCATCTGTGTGAGGTTACCGATAGAACCGCGGGCACCAGAGCGCACCATGTCATGCACCGAGCCAGCGGGGTCAAGCGCAGCCTCGACGAGGTTTTCAACCTCGGTCTTGGTGCCGTGCCAGATTTCAATCACCATGCGGCGCTTCTCTTCTGCGGAGAGAAGACCGTCACGGAAATCACCTTCGATCTTTTCAACCTTTTCGCGGGCAGCCGCAATAACCTTCGACTTTCCTTCAGGAACTGACACGTCGTCGATGGACCACGAGACACCCGACTTGGTGGCGTACTCGAAGCCGAACTTCTTAATCTTGTTCACGATGCCAGGAATTGCATCAAGACCGTACTTCACGATGCAGTCCGACATGATTGCCGAAAGCACCTTCTTCGAAATAGCGTCGTTGATGAACTCGTAGTCGGCAGGAAGCACGGTGTTGAAGAGAAGGCGTCCGACCGTAGTCTCAAATGCCTTGCCCTCGAACTTTGCATACTTCACCTTGTCAGCCGTCGGCATGACGTGGATGAGTGCGCGCAAATCAATCGCGTCGTACTCATGCGCGAGGATGGCAGCGTTTGGAGACTGGAAGTACTTCCCTTCACCCTTACCACCCGCAACACCCTTGGTGAGCCAGTAGGAACCGAGGACAATGTCGAGCGGCTTCTGGGTCATGACGATCATTTCGCCTGATCCTGGCTTCAGAATGTTCTTGTTTGCCGACATGACGTTCTTTGCCTCCCACTGCGCCTCTTCGGAAAGCGGTACGTGGATGGCCATCTGGTCACCGTCGAAGTCCGCGTTGAACGCAGGACAGACGAGCGGATGGAGCTGGATTGCGTCACCCTCGATAAGACGTGGGCGGAATGCCTGGATACCCTGGCGGTGAAGCGTTGGCGCGCGATTCAGAAGAACGTGCTTGCCTGCGATTGCTTCTTCAAGAATCTCCCACACCTCTGGAACCCCGTCCTCGATGAGGCGGCCGGCACCACGGATGTTGAACGCGAGTTCGCGTTCAAGAAGTCCTGCGATCACGAATGGACGGAAGAGCTCAAGCGCCATGTGCTTAGGGAGACCACACTCATCGAGTTCAAGGTCAGGACCCACCACGATCACGGAGCGACCCGAGTAGTCCACGCGCTTACCGAGAAGG
>CAYIKA010000078.1:0-1892 GCA_964363905.1 uncultured Candidatus Saccharibacteria bacterium | reverse complement strand
CTAAAAGGGGAGGGTATTGACATTTGGCCACATATTTGCTATACTGTATATAGCAACATAAACCTGGAGAGTTTCTCATGCGCCTTCCGCGCCTCCTCATCGCTCTTTCCATCATCGCCTCTTTGCCCCTCGCGGCCTGCGGCACCGTCGACCCTTACGGCTACAACTACAGTCCGTACTCAACTGCTCGGCAGACCTACAATGCACCTGAAGTCGTGGCCATATTTCCGGATCCGGTTTCCTGCGCAAATGCCGAACCATCGAGGGCAAGTCTCGACTACACCTGGGCCTGTTTTCCGATCGGCATGTCCGGTCGCACGAAGGGTGTCCTCGTCAACAACCACGTGGACGGCTACCGCAGCGGTTCCTACCGGCAGTACGACAACGGATACGGCTATCGTCACCAAAGCTCTGGCAGCGGTGTGGCAGTCGGCGTCATCGCCGGTGCGGCAATCGCTTGCGCGATCGCCTGTGGCGGCGGCAATCACGGCCATCGTGGCGGCCATCGCGGACACTAAAACGTCCGCAAACTCACCCAAACGCTCGCTTCTCACAAGGAAGCGGGCGTTTTCTCTTATTGATACAATCAAGCTATGGATAAAGAGCTCAAGAGCGCTGAAGAACTTCAGGCGGAGGCCGCGCGCTTCGCGCGCTCACTCGCACCGCTCTCAACCGGCGCGACTTTGGTCACACTCTCGGGCGAGCTCGGCGCAGGGAAGACCACGTTTACTCAAGCACTCGCGAGCGCACTCGGAGTGACCGAGACGGTCACGAGTCCTACCTTTGTGCTCGAAAAGATATATGACTTACCGGAAGGTGCTGCGTTTGCCCGACTCGCACACATCGATGCGTATCGTCTGGAGGGTGAGGGCGCACTTGGTCCACTTGGTTTCCAAGAACTCATGAAAGATACTGGCACTCTTGTAGTCTTGGAGTGGCCCGAGATGGTAGCGAGTGACTTGCCGAAGTCTGCGCACGCGCTCATGCTCACCGTGATGCCCGACAACACCCGCACCCTTTCCTATGCCTAAAAAATCCGGTACCAAGCGGCTCGTACTTCTCGACTCACACGCGATCATTCATCGCGCGTATCATGCGCTCCCTGAATTTACGGGTCCCGACGGACAGCCCACCGGCGCGTTGTACGGGCTTTCGTCGATGCTGCTGCGCATTATGAGCGAACTAAAGCCGGACTATATTGTGGCGGCGTATGACCTTGCGGGTCCCACTGTGCGTCACGAAGCGTACGCTGACTACAAAGGCACGCGCACAAAATCTGACGACGCGCTCATTGCACAGCTCACCACATCGCGTCGGGTGTTCGAGACCTTTTCCGTACCTATATATGAACGTGCAGGATTTGAAGCGGATGACGTGATCGGCACCATCGTGGAAATGGAAAAGAAAAACAAAGACCTCGATATCATCATCGCGTCGGGCGACATGGACACCATGCAGCTCATCGAGGGGAAGAAGGTACAGGTCTACACCCTGAAGAAGGGATTGAATGACACTATTCTCTACGACGAGCGAGCCGTGGAGGAGCGCTACGGCTTCCTGCCAACCATGATTGCGGACTACAAAGGTCTGCGTGGTGACCCGTCGGACAATATCAAGGGCGTGCCCGGCATTGGCGAGAAGACCGCGACCGAACTCATACAGAAATTTGGTTCAGTCGAAGACATCTATAAGCAACTGAAGAAGAGCGAGCAGCCGTTTCTGGATGCGGGCATCAAGCCACGCATCGTGAAGCTGCTCATAGAGCACGAAGAAGACGCGCGTTTCTCGAAGTCACTCGCAACTATTCGCACCGACGCGCCTATTGGCTACCAGCTGCCGGAGAAAGAATGGCTCGACTGCATTTCGCTCCCAAAGCTGCTCGCGCTCTTTGA
>CAYIKA010000077.1:0-2092 GCA_964363905.1 uncultured Candidatus Saccharibacteria bacterium | reverse complement strand
ACCTTACGCTCCTCGACCTCATTCAAGAGGGTAATCTTGGTCTCTTCAAAGCCGTTGATAAATTCGATTGGAAGAAGGGCTACAAGTTTTCAACTTACGCGACATGGTGGATTCGCCAGGCGATTACGCGCGCGCTTGCTGACCAGTCCCGCACCATCCGTATCCCGGTGCATATGGTGGAAACCATTGCGAAATACAAGCAGGTCTCACGTCGTCTCGCGCAGGCGCTTGGACGCGACCCGCAGCCAGAAGAAATCGCTATCGAGATGGGTGTCGAGGTAGATAAGATCTATCAGATTGAGAAGATCAATCAGGACACGCTCTCACTTGAGAATCCTATTGGCTCCGACGATGATCAGAACTCCACCCTCGGTGACTTCATTGCGGACGACAAGATTCCAAGTCCGGTGCAGGAATCGTCTGAGCGCATTCTTGGCGAGCAGGTCCGCGATATTCTCGAAGACCTCTCCCCTAAGGAGCGCAAGATTCTCGAGATGCGTCACGGTCTTCTCGACGGCGTGTACCACACGCTCGAAGAGGTGGGGAAGGAGTTCGGCGTTACGCGCGAACGTATCCGCCAAATCGAAGCCAAAGCTCTGGAGAAAATTAGAACGCACGAAAAGAGTCGCCGCCTCAAGAGTTACTAAACTAAAGAGCCCGAAAGGGCTCTTTTGTTATTTACAAAGTCTAACTATTTCCGCGAATTCTACTGACGTAACCGAAGTTACCGAAAGACGTGATCGTGGTTTAAGAATTTCCATGCCGTGGAGTTTTGAGTAGTTGCGCATTTCGGAGAGAAGTAGCGGATGCTTGAATGTCGATACATACTTGATATCGACCAGATCCCATACGGGCTTTTCCTTTGTTGCGCGCTTCTCAAAGTAATGACTCTTCGGATCAAACTGCGTCGGATCTGGATAGGGAAGTGAGGTTACTTCTGCAAGACCGTATACCCCTGGTACCGCACAACTGGAGTGATAGAAAAGTACTGGATCCCCGATCTGCATCTGTCGCATGTAGTTACGCGCGAGGAAATTCCGTACCCCCGTCCATGCGGTTTTCTTGTCTTTCTTCAGATGCTCAATGCCATAGCTCTCCGGCTCGGATTTCATTAACCAATATTGCTTCTCCTTCATCGCTCCAGTATACGATTCCTCAATTATTCCTCCCACTTCTAACCTTCAGGCTCTCAAGTGCATGGCGTATGTCCCCAACTTTGCTCGACCGAGCAAAGTTGGGGACATACAGATAAACACCAGTATAAAAGAAACGGCCGCCCGGGTGATTGGCGGCCGTTTGGTTACTTGCGATAGCGCTTACTCTTGCGGCCACGCTTGGTGCGCGCCGTCTTCGGTGCTTTCTTCCGTCGCCCTCGCGGTGAATTCCATGGCACCGAGGCGCTTTCGCGCAGTTCGTCTAGACCGACGCAAATGACATCATTGCCCTGATTGTGCGTGAGCGCCGCCGCGACAATGGTGAACGTATACTCCAAGGCGCGTACCAGCATGAAGTTCTCTCCCTGAAATCCGTACCTACCATACCACATTGCCTAGAAAAACAACCACCCTCCGCATGTCCCCAACTTTGCGCGGTCGCGCAAAGTTGGGGACATGGTCTGTAATGCGCGGAATGGGAAGATGAGTAAGTTGATCCGGTATAGTGGTGCAGATGGACGGGTATGAAATTAAGGAATCTACACGTGCGAGGCAGGTGCGGGTGACGGTATATCCAGATGGAAAGGTGGTGGTGACTAAGCCGGTGCGAATGAGCAACGCGGTGGTCGAGAAGTTTGTGAAGAGCAAGCGGGAATGGATAGAGGCGAGTCAGGCGCGCTTTCGGAAACGTTCAGGAGGAACGCCACCTATCAAACTCCCGAAGCCCCGTAAGGGGTCATATGAATATACCGAGGCTGTAGCGGCTGCACGCCGCCTCGCGACCGAGCGGCTCGCACATTTCAATAAACAGTATCAGTGCACCTACGGGACCATTTCAATGCGGAATCAAAAGACGCGGTGGGGTAGCTGTACGCGCCAAGGGAATTTGAGCTTCAACTATCGTATAGCCTATCTGCCTGCTGAACTCGCTGACTACA
>CAYIKA010000076.1:0-2093 GCA_964363905.1 uncultured Candidatus Saccharibacteria bacterium | reverse complement strand
GAAGCAATTGCGGACATTGAATCCTTGGTGCGTCATATCGCAAAGATTGCGGCACACCTGGCTCCTGCAATGCCGGAAACGTCAGCGCTCATATTGAACGCCGTAAAAGAGAACAAGAAGCCGGAGAACTTGTTCCCTCGCCTCGCCGTATAAGGTCGCTTGACAATTAATTACCGTAAGTGTATTATTGCCTTAACGATATCGAGGTGAGCTGTTTACGGCTTATCTATCAGGTTTCGGCTCGGTAGCATTTTTACAACTAGGCCGTAAACAAGTCATCTCGCTCTCCATGGAACACCCCTCGCACCCGCGAAGGGTGTTTTCGTATATAGTGGTATTCAATCCATGAAGTATTTTGACGCGCATACGCACGTGCAATTTGATTCCTACGACGCTGATCGTGAGGACGTACTTACGCGCATGAACGAAGAGGGAGTGGGGGCACTCATTGTGGGTGTAGATCTGGAATCCTCGCGTCGCGCGCTCGCGCTCGTAGAGGGGCGCGAAAATCTCTACGCCGCAGTTGGACTCCACCCGAATCATGCGGAGGAGGGATTCCCTCACGAGTTTAAAGAATTAGCGGAGCACCCGCAGGTAGTCGCAATAGGTGAGTGTGGACTCGATAACTTCCGACCCGCAGATGCTGTGCTCTCAGCACCGCTGCAGCGGGCGGTATTTGAAGAGCACGTGCGACTCGCGCTTGAGGTCGATAAGCCCTTGATGATCCATAGTCGACCACGCAAAGGTACGCAGGATGCGTATCAGGATCTCATTCAGATTCTTTCCTCATACAAAAAAGAGTTCGGTGAAAAGCTGCGTGGTGATATCCACTTCTTCGTCGGTGGTATAGAAGAAGGGAAGGCCTTGATTGAGCTTGGGTTTACGCTTTCGTACACCGCCGTCCTCACGTTTGCACGCGATTATGACGAGGTGGTCCGCTATGCGCCTCTGACCTCACTTCTCTCGGAGACGGACGCGCCGTACTTAGCTCCTGCCTCACGCCGCGGGCAGCGGAACGACCCACTTGCCGTAAAGGATGTCGTAGAGGCTATCGCCGGCATTCGCGGCGAGGATCCCGAGCACGTACGAGAGACCATCCTTGGGAATGCCAAGCATCTTTTTAGGCTCTAAATTGCCCCAAGCTGGGGCTCATGGTACAGTTCGCCCGTTATGAAAAAGGAAATCGAACACGGTACCGAAGGTACTGAGCAGGAGCTCGAACAGGGATATAACGAATCCCGTGTCTACGAGCTCGGCTTCCACATCGATCCTGAGCTACCCCAGGAAGAGGTGAAGAAAGTTTATCAGGGTATCCGCGAGCACGTGGCTTCCATCGGAACCATCGTCGCGGAAGGGGAGCCTCAGAAGATTCCGCTCGCGTACACTATTTCTCGCAAGGAGGTAGGCGGACGCCGCGACTTCAATACTGCCTACTTCGCATGGGTTGCCTACGAGGCTCTGACCGAGGGTCACGCAGCGGTCGTAACTGCCGCTAACGCAAACAAGGCTCTGGTCCGCTTCATTGATGTGCGCACCGAAAAGGAGGCCGCACAGCATGCAGCAGAAATGCACGAGATCTACGCAAAGCTCGGTCAAGAGGCTGAGAATCAGGGCTCTGAGGAAGAGGTCCTGGACGTTGAACTCGACCAGGCACTCAAGGACGTAGAGGTATAATAGCCGCATGTACTTCAACAAGGTTTTCCTCTACGGCAACCTGACCCGCGACCCGGAAGTGAAAGCGCTTCCCTCGGGCCAGTCTGTCGCAAGCTTCGGTCTCGCTACCAATCGCACCTTCACTAACAAAGAGGGCGCAAAGCAGGAGCAGACGGAGTTCCACAATATTGTCGCGTTCGGCCGCACGGCAGAAGTCATGGGTCAGTACCTGAAAAAGGGACGCCCAGCCTTCATAGAAGGACGACTTCAGACCCGCAGCTGGGAAGCAGAAGGACGCAAGAATTATCGCACCGAGATTGTCGTCGACAATTTCCAGTTCGGTCCTCAGGCAGGTGGCGCCGGTGGCGCACGCGACGAAGGGGGTAGCTACGCACCAAGCGCACCGTCAGGCGACGCTGCGAGCGATACGAGCGGAGGAG
>CAYIKA010000075.1:0-2096 GCA_964363905.1 uncultured Candidatus Saccharibacteria bacterium | reverse complement strand
GACCCTGCAAACCGATCTTGCCAAAGATCGCAACGAGCGCAGCGAAGCCGGCGCCAATAAGGGCAAGTAGCATCCAACTCATGGTCACAGTATACCGTTCTACTTGTCACGCATGGTTACGCGAAGTGAATTACCAAGCGGGAGGAAGTCCGAAAGGAAATTGTATGCAGCAGCACCTGCGGGTCCAATGCCCGCAAAAAATACGAGTGTGAGACCGACCACGTTCGTGGTGCCCCATATCCAGAAATCTTGTTTAGCAATAGTACGCACATCGCGCGCGAGACGCACAATCGCGGGAATGCCTGCCAGGTCATCATGCATGAGCACGATATTGGCTGACTCAATAGCCCCATCGGACCCAAGCGCGCCCATAGCAATACCGACATCCGCCAGCGAGAGTGCCGCTGCGTCATTCACGCCGTCGCCTGTCATAACAACGCTTCCCTCTTTCCGGAGTTCTTTTATTTTTTCGACCTTATCCTCAGGCAACAAGTTGGCATAGAACGCGTCGAGTCCGAGCGAATCGGCAACTACCTTAGCAACGTTCTCATTGTCGCCCGTAAGCATCACAATCTTGCGTACCCCCAGACTGCGAAGTTCTGCGATGGCTTGTTGGGCATTTTCCTTCGGCGTATCCGCTGCGGTTATAAACCCAATAGCCTCTTTGCCAAGTGCCACATACGAGATACTTTCTCCTCGTCGTTCATGCGTCTCTGCTCGCTGCATCAGCTCCTCCAGAACATGAATCCCGCGCTCAACAAGGAATGTCTCGCGCCCTACCGTCACCTCACCCTCATCGAGTTTGGCAATGATGCCTTTCCCACTTACCGCTTCTGCGGACTCCGGGAAGCGTTCGGGAAGTTTGCACTCCTTTGCATATTCAAGAATGGCGCGTGAGAGCGGATGCGTTGATCGTCGAGAGGTGCATGCGGAAAAAGCCACTATCTGATCTTCGGTATATCCCTCCACCGTGGCCACGCTGACGACGGCAAGCTTTCCGCTCGTAAGCGTACCGGTCTTATCGAAGATCATTATCTGCGCCGTTCCAAGTGCCTCAAGGTGCCGTGCGCCTTTTATGACGACTCCGCGTTTTGCGGCGGCACCAATCGCTTTCAGGTACGCAAGCGGGATAGCAATCGCAACGTCGTCCGCACACACCACCAGTACTACGGCGAGTACCAGCGGGATATTGTGTGTGACGAGATAGAGCAACAAGGAGCCCACGAACACTGCAATGAGATAGAATTTTCCAAATCGTTCTCCCATCGTTTCACTCTTAGACTTCTCGGTGCGTGCATTCTCAACGAGCGCAATGATGCGCTCGAGCGTCGTGTCCTTCCCGACGCGCTCGGTCTGTATCCGTATACTTCCAGAGACCACCAGGGTCGAGCTTGCCACCCGTGCGTTCGGAGCCTTATCTATAGGCAGTGACTCGCCCGTAAGCGAGGATTCATCAACTGCGGCATATCCCGAGAGCACGGTGCCATCGATTGGTATGCGCTCGCCAATATCCACCACGACAATATCGCCCGGCTGTATCGCGCTCGGTGCAACGTCTAGAATTTTTCCATCTCTTTCTACCTTTGCGGTCTCGGGACGCAGATCAAGAAGCCCTTTAATACTTGCTTCGGTGCGTCGTTCTGTCAGTTCTTCGAGAATGCGGGCAGCAGCAAGCATGAGTGCAATGAACACCGCGGACGACCATTCCCTCCCGAGTATAGAAAAAAGAAGCGCGATAGACGCAAGCATGTCCATCGACGCCCACTCGCGCGCACGAATCGCCTTGAATGCACTCCAGAATACCGGCGCAGTACCAACCACCGTAGCTGCCCCAAGAAGCCAGATATCGTAGAGACCCGTTACCCTGAAATAATGGAGTATCAGCACTCCTACCAGCGCAATCGAAAGCGCGCGATCGAGCATATAGATGGGAAGGCTCGGTGAGGACACGTCGGAAGATTTCATTACTCCCCAAGTATAGAACACCCATACACCACGCCTTAGGGGAAACAAAAAGACTCGTGCGAGACGAGTCTTTTTGTTTGCTTGTTGCGGGATCGGGATTCGAACCCGAGTCTGGAGGTTATGAGCCTCCC
>CAYIKA010000074.1:0-2101 GCA_964363905.1 uncultured Candidatus Saccharibacteria bacterium | reverse complement strand
TTTTGCGCGCTCTTATATATAGGTGTACCCTGCCCCTGTCAGAACCGCTGAACGAATATACGACCGTATCCTGACTCACTAATCTTTGTCTTTTAAGGGCTTTCTGGAAATTCTGGAAGGTTCTCCACACTATGAGTATTAAATTGATATTAGCCCTGTTGGCGTTGTCCGGCCTTGCCGGCATCGCCCTTGGGTATGTGCTTCGACTGTTGATTGCGCTTGGTCAGCGCGGCTCGCTTGAAATCGAGGTGAAACAAAAGCTGCTTGAAGCCAAGGAGCGCGCAAACCGCATAGTTGCTGATGCTGAGGAACGCGCAAGCAAGCTCGAGGCAGAACTCACTGAACCACTGCGTGAGCGCGAGGATAAGCTCGTCACATCCATTGAACGACTCGCCAAGCGCGAGGAGTTTCTTGATGAGCGTGAGCGCAATATTGCGGAAGAAGGCGAGGATGTGCGTAACCGTGAGAACGAAGCCGCAAACCTGAAGAAGGAAGCGGAGAAACTCATCATGGAACGCCGCCGCGAGCTCGTACGCATGGGAGGATTTTCCGAAGAGGAGGCGCGGGCGCTTCTGATGAAGGATATCGAGGAAATAGAGCACGAGAGCATTCTCGCGCGTATTCAAAAGATTGAGGCCCACGGCAAGAAACAGATTGAAGAACGTGCCCGCACCCTTCTCATTGGTGCCATTCATCGTCTGGGTTCAAGCGTAAACGCGGAAGTCATGACGCTTTCCGTGACCTTACCCTCTGAGGAAGCAAAAGGAAAAGTTATCGGCAAGGAAGGCCGCAACATAAAGGCCTTTGAGAAAGCGACCGGCGTCGATGTCATCATCGATGATGCACCCGACAAGATCACGCTTTCGTCCTTTGATCCGCTTCGACGTCACATCGCAAAACTCGCACTCGAGGAACTGCTTGAGGACGGACGCATTCAGCCCGCCAAGATTGAGGAAGTGGTAGACAAGGCCAAGAAACAAATCAATGATCTGGTGAAGCAGAAGGGTGAAGAAGCTGCATATGAAGTAGGCGTCGTCGGACTCGATCCCCGCCTCATCGCACTTCTGGGACGTCTTCACTTCCGCACCAGCTATGGCCAGAACGTGCTGCAGCACTCCATAGAAATGGCGCACATTGGCGGCATGCTCGCTGAGGAGGTGGGAGTCGACGCAAACGTTGCGCGCGCCGGAGCGCTTCTTCATGACATCGGCAAGGCCGTAGACCACGAGGTGCAGGGCACGCACGTAGAAATTGGGCGCCGCATTCTCGAGAAGTTCGGCGTAAAGAAGGAAATTATTCAGGCAATGCAGTCGCATCACGAAGAATATCCGTACGAAACACCAGAATCAGTCATTGTGCAGGCGGCTGACGCCATCTCCGCAGGACGCCCCGGAGCGCGCCGCGACACCGTTGAGCGATATCTGGAGCGTCTTGGCGACCTGGAGCGCATCGCGAAAGGATTTGAGGGCGTGGAGAAGGTATATGCCATCTCCGCAGGCCGTGAAATCCGTATATTCGTGAACCCCGGCAAGGTCACTGATCTCGCCATGCACAAACTAGCGCGTGAAATCGCTACAAGGGTGCAGGAGGAGCTGAAATATCCGGGCGAAATCAAGGTGAACGTCATTCGAGAGAACCGGGTGGTGGAATTTGCTCGCTAGACAGTGTTGACGGGTGCGTAGAAATGTCGCCTTCCAGGCGACATTTCGCTATCCACGTCCACTTTTCCCAGCTATTGCGTAAAATGGCTCATTTCCTATACTTTTCAGCGTAGCCCTCTTGTAGGGCCTTAGAAACCCTACAAGGGATTAACCCAACACTTACATGAACAAGGCAGACATCGCAGGAAAAGTTCAGGATACGCTCGGCAGCACCAAGGCTGACGCAGAGCGCGCAGTCGAGACCATCATCGACGCCATCACCAGCGGACTCAAGTCTGGTGACGAAGTTTCTATTGCAGGCCTCGGCATTTTCAGTGCAAAGGCTCGTCCTGCACGCACCGGCCGCAACCCACGCACCGGCGAGACCATCAAGATCGCTGCTACGCGCACGCCTAAGTTCCGCGCAGCTAAGGCACTTAAGGACGCCGTTAAGTAATCCT
>CAYIKA010000073.1:0-2134 GCA_964363905.1 uncultured Candidatus Saccharibacteria bacterium | reverse complement strand
GCGATCTCTGGATCGGCTCAGCAGGCGAGGACGTACGCTGCCTCCAGCGCTTCCTGAACTCGAATGGCTACCATGTGTCGACCTGGGGTGCAGGCGCACCGGGCTACGAGACGACTGTTTTTGGCCCCCGCACCGCTTCGGCAGTTGCCCTCTGGCAGCGCGCCAACGGTTATACCCCGACCGGCATCTTCTCGGTGTCGATGGTGTCGGGTTATGGCTATGGACAGAACTACGCTTCTTCGTACTTCGGCTCAAACAACCAGTACTACACCAACTCGTCGAACTACTCGACCAGTAATCGTGAGGACGCTCGTGACGCAATCAACAATGCGGAGGACGATTACGATGATGCGGTAAACGAGTACGACGACGCTCGCAGCGCCGGCCGCTCAGTAGGAGACGCTAAGGATTTCCTAGATGACGCCCGTCGCGACATTCGTGATGCGCGCAATTCCTACAATGATGGTGAGTATCAGGATGCGAGCGATAGTGCCGATGATGCACAGAACGAGATTGACGATGCGCTCGATGAGATAGACGGCACGCGCCACAACAACAACGACAATAGTCGTAGCGATGCCCGCAGCGCGATCAATGACGCTGAGGACGCTATCAACGAGGCGGAGAACGAGATAGACGACTCGAATAGTTCATCTTCGCGCATCAATCGTGCTGAAAACTTCGTCGATGATGCAAATGACGCACTCGATGACGCTAACAATGCCTTTGATGATGATGATTACGACAAGGCCGTAGACCATGCGAACGATGCGGAAGACTTCGCAAATGACGCAATCGACGCACTCTAATCACTGCGCAGATTAAACAAAAGCGCGACCCCCAAGGGGGCGCGCTTTTGTTTTGTACTCACAGGCGTAGACTTTATATATGGAACCGCTCGCAAACCGTATACGCCCCGGCACCATAGACGAAGTGGTGGGACAGGAGCACCTGGTAGGTGAGGGCAAACCGCTCCGCGTCGCGATAGAGAAGAAGCACCTTTTCTCGTTCATTCTGTGGGGCCCACCCGGCACCGGAAAGACGACTATTGCCCGCATCTATGCGAGAGCGCTCGATGCCGAACTCTATGAGCTCTCCGCGGTGTCAGCTGGGAAGGAAGACATTCGGAAGATTGTCGGCACTGGGGCGCCGACCTTGGAATTGCGCTCCAAGGTACTGTTCCTCGATGAGATACATCGTTTCAACAAGGCGCAGCAGGATTTCCTTCTGCCCTATGTCGAAAGCGGACAGCTTACGCTTATCGGTGCGACGACTGAGAACCCAAGTTTTGAAGTCATTCCCGCGCTTCTTTCTCGTGCTCGCGTGTTCGTGCTCGAACCACTCTCCGAAGAGTCACTCCGTGCCATTGTTGTGCGTACCAAGATAAAACTCGGTAAAGATGCATTTGATTGGCTCCTCGGGTACGCAAACGGGGACGCCCGTCGTGCACTTGGCATGCTCGAGGGCGCTAAGTCACTCTATGGGAAAGTTACGGTCGAGACTTTGAATCAAGCGCTCGAGGATCCACACCTGCGCTACGACAAGAAGGGTGAAGAGCACTACGACACCATCAGTGCGTTTATTAAGAGTATGCGCGCCTCACAGCCAGACGCTGCCATGTATTACCTCGCGCGTATGGTGGAGGCAGGGGAGGACCCGCTCTTTATTGCGCGCCGAATGGTGATCTTTGCGTCCGAAGACATCGGACTCGCACAGCCGACTGCGCTCGTGGTCGCAAACGCAGTCTTTCGTGCCTGCGAAACGATTGGGTACCCGGAGTGTGCGATAAATCTCGCGCACGGGGTGGCGTATCTCGGAAATGCGGCAAAAGATCGCTCGGCGTATGACGCGCTTGGTGCCGCTCAAGCAGACGTACGCCGCACCGGAAACCTGCCGGTGCCAAAGAAGATCAGGAATGCACCGACCAAACTCATGAAAGACCTCGGCTACCACAAAGGCTACAAAAAATACGACGAGGAGAGCTATCTGCCTGAAAAGCTAAAGAACAAAAAGTATTTTGATGAGAAGAAATAAACAAAACCCCGGCATATGCCGGGGTTTTGTTTAAGAAAAAACCTAAGGATTACTTAACGGCGTCCTTAAGTGCCTTAGCTGCGCGGAACTTAGGCGTGCG
>CAYIKA010000072.1:0-2158 GCA_964363905.1 uncultured Candidatus Saccharibacteria bacterium | reverse complement strand
TCTTTTGGGCAGACCGGATGCTCGTGGATTTTGCGAACCTCGAGTCGATCTCCGTACTTGGGATGTGTGTATGCGACCACTTCGCGTCGATAGGTTCCATACGTAATGCGCTCAAGACAATCGGCACATTCCTGCGAACAGGCGTGTGTCGTCGTGTGCGTTCTGGTCCACTGTGGGATGAGTCGTGCCGTTTCCATTCACCACTCCCTACTTTCTGATAGGACTATATCAGACTCAGGTTATCCGCTAGCGGGCTAAACACAGGTCCCATGCAGTGGTTGCGTGCCTCTCTGAGGTACGGTACACCATACTCAGATTCCAATTGAAAGGGGAAAGAAATGGACGTGAAAATACCGGTTGCTCGCCTCTCTAGCTACCAACCCGCCGATGGCGGGTATGTAAGGCTCGATGGATTGACTGCACAAGAAGTGGATCGAGTGCAGGGCATGATCCACGGTCACTGGTGGATACGGGGGAATGAGGGACGCCTTGAATGTGTGCCCGCATACACGTCACCTCCGGCACCTACGGAAGATCTCATGCTTCCGCAGTGGCGCCCCATGGGTCGAGAAGAGGGAGGTGAACGCTACCAGCGCGAACTCTTCGAAACTGAACACTGGACTGGCCAATCGCCATCGATTCTCATTCAGCATCTCTGTGGGTACGGATATACCCCGGAGGGCTACAAGGCGAATGCGGAACTCCTTGAGGGGTGTGGATTCGTCTGTATGCGTTCGAGGCGTGGCGACAACGGCCAGTATTGGGAGATATGGTTCTTGCCTGGACTCTATGCAGCAAGGGGGCGCTTGAAAGAAGCGCTCTACCAAAAGAGCGAAACGCACAAGATGCGTTTTGCCCTCAAGTTTCTCAGGGAACACACTTCTTTCGGTACGCTCGACATTGCCGTGCAGAGACTCTGCCAAGCTCTTGATTAGTTCTATTTCCGGGCAGCTCCTCGTGAGCTGCCCGGAACTATTTTGTGAAAGGAGATCTACTACACACAAAGAATCCCCGATAGTTACATCGAGGATTCAAAAAACACACAACATCAAAAAAAGAACGAAGACATGTCTTTGTCGGTAAAGACCCGTACGCCATAGCCAGGTCCGCCGAAGAGTCTGTTCCATGGTCGTTCAACCTCGCAGGTGCGACACCCGTTTCTCCTCCTGGCCTCCAGGATTCTGTCTGCCCATGCGGCGCTTATGAACACCTGTCCCAGTTCGTCCCGCCCTCTCATTTTTTTGAAATCATTTATGGAGAGAGGAATTCTGG
This sequence comes from uncultured Candidatus Saccharibacteria bacterium, assembly GCA_964363905.1. Taxonomy (GTDB): domain Bacteria; phylum Patescibacteriota; class Minisyncoccia; order Phycocordibacterales; family Phycocordibacteraceae; genus C7867-001. The sequence goes on along the minus strand of CAYIKA010000072.1, from coordinate 886 downwards.
ACTGACTGCTCAGAAGACGAAGGTCATGCGGCTTCCAGATCCGCAGCGTTCTATCGAAGTAGCGAGGAGCCACCGCTTCAAATGCGGTCAGGAAGGTGTGAACAGTAGGCCCGTCTAGCTCTTCTTCAGGGTGGCTGACCGCGAGCAGGTCCAGAAGCTTCATGTACTCGATTTCAGTTTCATTATCGCGGAAGACTTGGGGTCGGTAGCAGGTGAATTGAAAACCTACCTCATTTTGGGCCACGTATGCCTCCTTTATGTATCTGCCCTAAGTATACCAATATTGACCGGTCGAGCGGGTGTATCATTAATGAGTATGAAATTCGGTCCTGAGGGACTCGGTCACTACAGCAAGGACAGCTACCGCGACAGTTTCGAGGTAGAGCCCACCACGGTGTCTATTAAAGAGAATCAGGTCCAGATGCTGCTCATGAAAATGACGGCTGACCTGACGCTCTCAAACCCCTACGAGCCTTGGTTCAAGGAAGATCACGGCCACTCACTCGCGGAGCGCTTTCGCACCTACGTTGAGGACCCGGTGCACCGCGATGATCGTATCGATGTGAAGAAAAAGGAGGAATTAGAGGCACTTTTGGCAGAACTTCGTCCAACGGTGCACTAGAATTCTTCCTTCACCCCCTCTCCATGGCCTATTTGCTAATAAGTGGAGAGTGTTGTAAAACGAAGACATTAACCCTGGCTTTATATATATGACTATCACCCACCTACACAAGGCAGTCTTTGCGCTCGCGCTCGGCGTCGGGCTCGGAACCGTTGGTGTCCTCTGGACCCCCGCTCCGGTAGACGCTGCAGGCGTATGCGCCTTCAGCCGCGATCTCTGGATCGGCTCAGCAGGCGAGGACGTACGCTGCCTCCAGCGCTTCCT
>CAYIKA010000071.1:1054-2186 GCA_964363905.1 uncultured Candidatus Saccharibacteria bacterium | reverse complement strand
GGTACCCATTCACTTCTGAAAGTCATGCCCGAGACCGGGCGCACGCACCAGATCCGCGTGCACTTGAAAGCCATTCACCATCCGGTGGTGTGCGACCCGCTGTATGCGCCAAATCAGAAGTGCGATCTGGGGTTTGGTCGACTTGGTCTCCATGCGTATTCGCTCGACATTCCACTTATGAGCGGGGAGCGCATGCTCATTTCGGCTCCTATCCCGGAAGATCTGAAACCGGCGTTGGCTCAATTCCCGGAGACAGACCTCCTTTAGGAAGGGGATTCTCGCTCGGCCCGTTCAAACCCTGTTTTGCGTTAGAAAAACGCTGTGGTACAGTACCCCGGTCATGCAAAACGTCATTACTCCCGTCGCGGTCAATGAACGCGTCCAGCTCGGCATCCGCCCGGGTGACACCGTCCGTGTCCATCAGAAGGTGGTGGAGAAAGGAAAGACCCGTATCCAGACCTTCGAGGGTCTCGTACTTGCGGTAAAGCACGGCTCCGAAGCCGGAGGCACCTTTACTGTTCGCGCCACGCTTTCTGGTGTCGGCGTCGAGAAGATTTTCCCGCTCTACTCCCCAGTTATCGAGAAGATTGAGATTGTCCGCCGTTCTAAAGTGCGTCGCGCAAAGCTCTACTTCATCCGTGAGAAGGTTGCTCGTGAGGTACGTCGCCAGCTCCGCAACATGCGCATGGTGAACATTTCGACTGACGACTTCAAGGAAGAAGACCTGCCTGCCGGCGAGGCAGGGAAGCCAGTGGAGCCTGAAACCGTTGAGACTGAAGTAGTTGAGGCCGATACGGTAACAGTAGAAGAGACCACTCCTGAGGTTGTGGTTGAAGCTACTGACGAGGTAACTCCTGCAGAAGAGGCAGTCGCTGAGGCTTCGGTTGAAGCAGCTGAAGAGAAGAAAGAGGAGGCTGCGTAGGCCGCCAGATTTGTAAATAAAGAGACGGCCCGCTATAGTATGCGGGTCGCTTCTTTTTGAAGCAGCAGCCTAATGCCCAGGTGGTGAAATTGGTATACACGCTACCTTGAGGTGGTAGTCCTTTCGGGGGTGGAGGTTCGAGTCCTCTCCCGGGCACAAAATCAAAAGCCCCGCCAGCGCGCGCCAAGGGGGCCGATAGGTTTTTTTCCC
>CAYIKA010000071.1:0-1044 GCA_964363905.1 uncultured Candidatus Saccharibacteria bacterium | reverse complement strand
AGCATCGGGCTCCTATCGTTTTGTAGCCCAGGAGAGGACTCGAAAGCGAGCGCGGGCACCTGGTCAGCAGACCGGGTCGCGCGAGGCGGCTCGCGAAATTCCTGAGCGACGGCGAAGGAATTTTGTGAGAGAGAAGCGTAATCGCGTTCCTCTCCTCATCTTTTTGGTCCGATTATGTTATAACCAGCCTACATGGCGGCCTTAGCTCAGCTGGTAGAGCATCGGTTTGTGGTACCGACGGTCATGGGTTCGAGCCCCATAGGTCGCCCAAGGGAATAATCCGCGCAAGCGGATTTTTTCATATCTGCGGATTGCAGCGTTCGTAATAGGGAGTACCATCACTCCTAGATCAATAAGGAGATGCACGCATGTGCAATACCGTGTCCATTGGGTTCGTTGCACCTGCAGAGGTGCTTAGGATTGTTCGCGAGAAAAGAAAGTATCTTTTCAACCAGTTCAACCTTCGTCACCACGCAGAAGACGTGGAGTTCAAGCTTGCTCGCAAGCTGGAGGCTGAAGACGAGGTGCGTCGCGTGCTTATGCGCAGACTGGAGCACGTCGCGCGAGGTACCATCGTCCGCCCGGTCCTTGTCGGACTGGGTCAGTTGTCGCACTACGGAACGAGCACCATTTATCTACCGCTCCTCAGTGAGGAGCTTCGAGAAATGGTCGATATTCTGCATGACGAATGCAGAGGTCTCGGTCTCAATATCCATGCACTCGAGTGCAGTCAGCCGGCCATTGTCTTGGCTGAGGGACTTACGGAGGAGACCTTTGGTGCGGTGTACGAAATGTACACTGATGAAGGGTTTCCCCACGAGATCATGTTTGATTCACTCAGCGTTCGAGATGAATCTTCTGGCGATCAGATTTATGCCATACAGCTCGCGCAGGCCTACGCCTGAGCGGAAGGGGAGGAGCTTCGGCTCCTCCTTTTGTTTTGAGGGCCCTCGGGTGTATACAATAGTCATATGAATCACTTCTTCGATGAATTCAAGAAATTCGCGATGCGCGGAAACGTCATGGATCTTGCGGTCGGTGTGG
>CAYIKA010000070.1:0-2263 GCA_964363905.1 uncultured Candidatus Saccharibacteria bacterium | reverse complement strand
TAAAATAAAACCATGCACCTTGCGGGCGATCGTGTCTTTGCACTTATTGTGGCCATCCTTGTCATTGGCGGGGCGGGCATTTTCCTTTCTGCCGCGCTCGGACTCCTTGCGCGTGAGAGCACCTCGCTCTCGCATATCGCGATCACGCAGCTTCTGCTCGGTCTTGTGCCGGGCATCATCGCGCTCCTGATCGTGCGGTTCATGCCGCCACAGCTTTTCCAACGCGGAGTATTGCCATTCTATGTATTTTCCGTACTCCTCACCGCCGCGGTGTTCATTCCGGGCATCGGCCACCATGCAGGCGGCGCAACCCGCTGGATTGACCTTGGTCCCATCACCGTTCAGCCGGCTGAATTTCTGAAGCTCGGCGTCGTGCTCATGTTTTCGCTCTACTTATCGCGTGTGAAGGACAAGATAAAGGATTGGCGCTACGGACTCCTGCCGTATGGCGTCATCGTCGGACTTCCTGCAGTGCTCCTTCTGGCTCAGCCAAACACCTCAACCGTGCTCATCCTTGCGGCGACTACCGCAGCCTTGTACTTCCTCGCGGGCGCTTCCTGGCGGGACTTTGCGATACTCGCGCTCATCGCGGTCGTGGTGCTTGGCGGGCTCGTGATGATGCGTCCCTACCTCATGAAGCGTGTGCAGACATTTATTCATCCTGCCCACGACTCACTTGGGACCGGCTACCAGATTCAGCAGTCACTCATCGCTGTTGGTTCGGGACAACTTCTGGGACGCGGGTTTGGACAAAGCGTTCAGAAATTTAATTATCTACCGGAACCAGTGGGGGACTCGGTCTTCGCCGTGTTTGGAGAAGAGTTCGGATTCATCGGCTCCGTCATCCTGGTGCTTCTCTTCACGGCGTTTGCGACCAGGGGATTCGCCATAGCCTCAGAAGCCAAAGACGCGTTCGGGTCCTATGCCGCGACCGGCCTTACGCTCATCATTACGCTCTCGGCATTTATGAACATCGGGGCCATGCTGGGGGTCATGCCACTGACTGGTCTGCCGCTCCCGTTTGTGTCGCATGGCGGTACCGCGCTTCTGTGCGCACTCGCCTCGGTGGGGGTTATTTTGAATATTGCGGCGCACCGTACCCGGAAACGCGCCCGGGCATAATTCCAGGTATACTTCCTACGTATGAAAGTTGTATTTGCAGGGGCAGGCTCAGGCGGGCATTTTTACCCCCTCGTCGCAGTCGCAGAAGCTATAAACGAGATCGTTGCGGAACGTCGCCTCGTCGCGCCTCAGCTCTATTACTTCGCACCAAAGGCGTTTGATGAAGAGGCGCTCTTTCAGAACCGCATTGTGTTTGCTGCCGTACCTGCGGGCAAAATCCGTCGCTACTTTAGTATTGAAAACTTCACGGGCATCTTTGCGACCGTGTATGGATTCTTCGTAGCGCTTGGGCTTCTTCTCAAAATTTATCCCGATGTAGTGTTTTCCAAAGGAGGTTACGCAAGCGTCCCGGTAGTACTTGCTGCGTGGGTACTTCGCATTCCCATCATCATCCACGAGTCTGACGCAAAGCCGGGCCGCGCAAATCTTCTCACTGCGCGATTTGCGTATCGCATTGGCGTCGCGTTTGGGAGCGCCAAACAGTACTTCTCGCCAAAGGTGCAGGACAGGATTGCGCGGGTGGGAATTCCGGTGCGTAGGGAAGTCGCTCACATAGAACGCGAGGGTGCACGCGAGCTTCTCGGACTCGACACCTCGGTACCGACCGTACTCATTCTCGGTGGCTCGCTCGGCTCAAAGCGCATAAATGACACCGTGCTTGCGGCGCTTCCGGACCTCGTGGAGTTTGCAAACATCATTCACCAAACAGGCAAAGACAATTTCAAAGAAATCGAACGCACCGCGCCCGTCGTACTTGAAAAGAGCGCGCACAAGGAGCGCTATCATCTCTTTCCATACCTAAACGCCGAAAGCCTCCGTCGTGCCGCAGGCGCCGCAAACATAATCATTTCGCGTGCAGGCTCAACCGCGATCACCGAAATCTCTCTCTGGAAGATTCCAGCGATTCTTATTCCTATTCCTGAGGTGGTGAGTCACGACCAGCGCACCAACGCATATGCGTATGCCCACACCGGCGCCGCGGTCGTACTCGAAGAATCCAACATGACCCCGCACGTGCTCGTGTCAGAAGCCAAGCGCATCACGGGCGACGAGATCATCACCAAAACCATGAGCGAGGCAGCGGGACACTTCACCACCGCAGACGCCGCACGCCTCATCGCCGAAGAAATCGCTACCCTCG
>CAYIKA010000069.1:0-2300 GCA_964363905.1 uncultured Candidatus Saccharibacteria bacterium | reverse complement strand
GTCGAGGAAGGGAAGGCGTATCTCTCAAAAGAGGATTCGAAAGTGGAGCCAGGTAAGGAGGTCGAGGTAGTGCGTCTCAAGAATCCTAGTCGCGACGTGACCTTTACCGACCTGGTGCGCGGCGACATTACTTTTCATACCGGCGAACTTGAAGACTTTGTGATTGCGCGCGCGATTGATGACCCGCTGTATCACTTTGCCGTAGTGGTGGACGATTGGGATATGAACATCACCCACGTCATTCGTGGCGAGGACCATATTTCAAACACCACGCGCCAAATACTCATTCAGGAAGCGCTCGGCGCGGCGCGTCCGCTGTACGCGCACCTGCCACTCATTCTCGGCAGTGATCGATCGAAACTCTCGAAGCGCAATGGCGCAACGTCACTCGTTGACTATCGTGCGGAAGGATTTATTCCAGAAGGCATCGTGAACTATCTCGCACTCCTGGGCTGGAATCCCGGCACCGACGAAGAACATTTCTCACTTGAAGAACTCACCAAGCGTTTTGATTTAGAAGGCGTACAGAAGTCAGGCGCGGTATGGGATCGTGAAAAACTGTTGTCGGTCAATCAGCGCTGGATGCGCGCTATCACGGATGAAGACTTCATAGAGCGTTTGGCTAGCCACATGGGCGACGCATTTGGTACCTACGATCGCGCGATGCTGGAGAAATCCGTCACCCTCATGAAGGAACGTGCCCGCACGCTTGAAGAGGCTGCACAAATGCTTTCGGGCGAACTTTCCGGACTGTTTTCTACCCCCAAACTGACTACCGAGAGCCTCACAGCAAAGGAGCCCGCTGACCGTACTGGACTCACCAAATCCGCCCTGGAAGGCCTCCTGGAGGCCCTAAAAGCTCTCCCAGAAGGCGTTTCTGCTGAAGCCGCTAAAGAGGCGCTTATGCCCCTGGCAGACGCTGCTGAAGCAGACGGAAAGGGGGGACGTGGCGGCACCCTCTGGCCGCTTCGCTATTCACTCTCCGGTCAAGAACGATCGCCGGACCCGTTCACGCTCATTTCGCTACTCGGCCCTGCTGAAGCAGTGTCGCGAGTAGAGCACGCGCTTGGTATACTCTAAGCGATGCCTTTTGTTCGTACGTACGTCGTCACGTTCTTTTTCGTACTCGCACTTCTCCTACTTGCGTTTATTTCGCCAAACGCATCGTTCGCCCAAAGCAAAGAGGACATTCAGGCTCAGATAGAGCAGCACAACCAAAAAATTCAGGACCTCGAGAAAGAAATTTCAACGTATCAGCAGCAGCTGAATGTCATCGGCACCCAAAAGACGACACTCCAGTCGGCCATCAAGACGCTCGATGTCTCACGCCAGCAGACGAGCACGCAGATCAACGTCACGCAAAACAAAATTGCGGCTACCAACCTGAAGCTTCAGGAATTGTCGGGTGCCATAAGCGAAAAAGAATACCTCATACAGCTCGATAAGAAGACGGTGGCTATTTCACTTCGGGACATTGCGGAAACTGATGGCGCCTCGATGGTAGAGCAACTCTTTTCGACCGAAACCTTGGCCGAAGCATGGAAGGCGGTCGACGATCGCGCCACACTTTCGAACGCGCTCCGTGAGCATGCGGAGAATTTGTCTGCTGCCAAGCAGCAGCTCGCCGAAAAGCAGACCGAAGAGTCCGGCAAGAAAGTAGAGCTCACCACCCACAAAACCGAACTTACGACACAGAAGACCACGCTCGATGTGCAAAAGTCCGAGAAAGACAAACTTTTGGCGGTTACCAAAAATCAGGAGAGCACGTACCAGGCACTCATCGCCAAGAAGCGCGCGGAACAGAAGACCTTCGAGGCCGCACTCTCCGCACTTGAAAACAGTCTCCAGTCGGTGGGTTCAGGCGCTATTCCTGCAGTGGGGCAGGGTATCCTCGCATGGCCGTACACCGCCGCATTCAAACAAAGCTGTAATGGCAAAGCTGGCGCACTTGGAAACGCGTACTGCATCACGCAGTACTTCGGCAACACCTCATTCTCAACCGCCAATCCGCAAATTTATAACGGCTCGGGCCACAACGCTATCGATATAGGCATGCCGGTAGGCACACCAGTGCTTGCCGCACTCTCAGGTACAGTGCTCGCTACAGGCAACACTGACTTGGCGCCTGGTTGCTACTCGTTCGGTAAGTGGGTCATGATCAAGCACGCAAATGGTCTCGCAACTCTTTACTCGCACCTCTCTTCTATTGGCGTTTCCGGCGGCCAAGCAGTGGCAACGGGGGAAGTCATTGGCAACTCGGGTATGACGGGGTACGCGACAGGTCCCCACCTCCACTTCGG
>CAYIKA010000068.1:0-2338 GCA_964363905.1 uncultured Candidatus Saccharibacteria bacterium | reverse complement strand
CATGCGTATGAAATGAGTAGTAGGTGCTTAGTGTACCGGAGAGTACTTTACTTTGTAAAGTACTCATGTCGTGTGGTATAATGCAGTCGTTATGAAAACCCTCGAGACGACCTGCCCCATCACGAAGGTGGCACAACTTCTCTCCGACACCTGGACCATGCTCATCATGCATGCGCTTATAACGGGCCCTAAGCGCTTCTGCGAGCTCGAACGCGAGCTTCCCGGCATATCTACCCGCACCCTCACGAGCAAGCTCAAGAAGCTCGAGGAGGAGGAACTCGTGTGCAAGAACGTTGCGACCGGTCACTACGAAGCAACCAAGCGCGGCGCAGGACTCAAACTCATAGAATCCGCGATGATGGAGTACGAGAAGAAGTATCTCTAACACAAAAGCCCCTTACGGGGCTTTTGTTTAACGATTCGTGAATGACTCTTCAGCAATGATTTCTTCCGAAACCTTCTCCGTGAGTACTTCCTCGGGATCGGTGAGGCGCTTCTTCTTCCAGTCACCTTTCGCGTAGATTGCGAGGGTGATGAGTGCGATGACCACATTTGTGACCGGGAACGCCCACCAGATACCCTGTATGCCAAGCGAGGTGTGCTTTGAAAGGAGGTACGCAAGTGGAAACTGTATGACCCACTGCGACACGAGCGTAAGGGTCATGGTGACGACCATGTTGCCTGACGCGCGCAGTACTCCGGTGAGCGCGAGCTGTACGCCCAGGAATCCCCAGAAGAACGCCATGGTGCGCAGGAACACGGTGCCCCCGGCAATAACCGCCGCATCACCCGGCACAAAGAACGCAATGACAAACGGAGCGGCGATAAATACGATTACGCCTGCGCCGGTCAGAATCCAAAAGCCGAGCCATGCACCGAGTTTGCCGATGCGTGCAGCACGATCGATATTTCCAGCGCCAATGTTTTGCCCTACCAAGGTAGAAACGGCCATCGAAAGACCCATCGCTGGGATCATCACAAGTTGCAGAATGTTTGAGCCTGCACCATAGGACGCGACCGCGAGCGTGCCGAAGCTCGCAATAAGGAACGTCATGACCGTGAGACCGAGCGCACGCGCTGACATTTCGATCGATGCAGGGAGGCCGAGGAAGAATGCGCGCTGTATGTATGCCCCGTCAGGAGCGAAATCCTCCCACTTCAGATGAATACCGTATTTGCCGCTGAAGAGCACAACGAGACCCACCATCGCCGCAATCATTTGCGTGCCTAGAGTAGCGAGTGCTGCTCCCATGACACCGAGCGCAGGGACGACTCCCCACCCGAAGATAAACAAGGGATCGAGAATGAAGTTCAAAAGCACGGTACCCCCGACGATATAGAGCGGCAGCGTCGTCTCGCCAATACCGCGCATGATCGACTGGAACATGAAAAAGGTAAAGTTGAACACGAGACCGATGAACGAGACACGCATAAATCCGAGCGCGAGTGCGTACACCTCAGGGTCAACGCCCATCAAGGAGAGGATGCCCGGTGCGGCTGCATACCCAATAGCACCCAGCAGGACTGATACCAGAATGATCATGAGAAGCGTCTGCGCAGCGACGTGATTCACCATCTTTTCGTTTTTGGCGCCCACGTACTGCGCAATCAGCGTTGATCCTGCGATAGCGAGTCCTGCGCCAAGCGCAATCGAGAGGAACATGATCGGGAATGAAACGGAAACCGCGGCAACCGCGTTTCCGCCGAGACGTCCTACCCAGAATGCATCAATAAGCTGATACCCCGCCTGAAGGATGTTCGAGAATATAATCGGTCCCGCCAAAATGAGGAGCGACGTAAGAATGGGACCTTCGAGAAGGTTTTTGGTGCGTGAGGTAGCTGCCATAGAATTTATTTCTTCTTAGCGAGCGTCTTTGCCTTCATAAACGCAGTGCTCATAGTAGTGAGGCGCTCTGCCATCGCCTCGAAGTTTGAGGCTGGAATGAGGGTGATTCTTCCATGCTTATGCATGACGATAAGCTTCTCGCCCTTCACGAGATTCAGTTCTGCGCGTATATCGGCAGGAATGACGACCTGTCCCTTCTCCCCCATCGAGGTGACGCCGAACAAAGATTCTTTTTTGGTGGTTTTCATAGTGGTACGTAATGTATGGAATATCCTACCATACCTACTTTCAGGATGCAAGGTACGACGAGACTTGGTCACGGATTGCAGTTACATTCTTTCCTGCTGTCAGAATGTAACGCGCATCCTCGACCCCGACTCGACGCTTCATCCTCCCCCGGAGGCGCGTCTCCGTCCTTCAAGTCTCGTCGCACGCGCGCACGGAGTACAGAAAAAGCCGGATTAAAATCCGGCTTTTTCTGACTCTGCGCGG
>CAYIKA010000067.1:0-2488 GCA_964363905.1 uncultured Candidatus Saccharibacteria bacterium | reverse complement strand
CTGATAAGAAACCGACGGGGTGGGCCGTTGATCCAAATAGCCCTGAGCAAATACGCGCTGCAGTGGAAACAATTCTTGCAAAACCGGAACGAACTGCAGAGGTTGCGGCGCGCGCGAAACGTCTGGTGAGTGAGAAGTATGACTGGAAGGACATTGCTCTGCGCATGCGAACACTCCTCGGGGAGGTGACCGGCCGCTAGTACACTATGTCAATGACGCTTTTGATTGCGACGCCCTTATATCCACCCGAGACGGGCGGTCCTGCGACCTATGTACGCATTCTTGAAGAGCAATTACCGGGGCGTGGCATTGAGGTACGGGTTGTAAAATTTAGTAGTGTCCGTCGCTATCCGAAAGTCTTGCGTCATGTGTTGTGTTTTTGGCAGGTGCTGAAAAACGCGCGCGGCGTAGATGCGATTCTTGCGCTTGATCCGGTATCGGTCGGTGTTCCTGCCGTCCTTGCGGCAATGGTTCTCCGGAAACCTTTCTTCCTTAAGATGGTGGGAGACTACGCGTGGGAGCAGGGGCGTCAGCGATTCGGCGTCTCAAGTCCGCTCGACCGTTTTGTGCATGAGCGTTCGCATAACAGTACGGTTGAATTATTGAAGCGAATACAATTCTGGGTGGCACAGAAAGCGAAGAGGGTGATCGTGCCGAGTGCGTACCTAAAGACTATTGTGACCGCGTGGGGCGTACCAAGCGAGCGCATCGAGGTGATTCATAACGGGGTGGCGGTAGGTGAGCCGGGGGCTGTGCCCCCTGCATTCAGCGAGGTTGCGCGTCCGCGCATTGTCACTGCGGCGCGCCTGGTCCCCTGGAAGGGCATCGGTGGTCTTATCGATGCGATTGCAGAAATACGCGCGGATGTGCCGTCGGTTTCGCTCGTCGTGATTGGAGATGGTCCTCATCGCGAACATTTGGAGTCGTATGCGGCCGCGCGTCTCAAGGAAGGATTTGTATTTCTCGGCGCGCTTGATCACGCAGAAACACTCGCCGCAATTGAAGAGGCGGACGTGTTCGCACTCAACACATCGTATGAAGGTCTCTCCCATGTGCTCATCGAAGCCATGGCACTCGGTGCGTCTATTGTTACGACAACCGCAGGAGGCAACCCAGAACTGATAGAAGACCGGAAAGAGGGACTGTTGGTGCCGACGGGTGACCGCGACGGACTTGAAGCCGCGCTACGCGAAATGCTTGCGGACCCCGCATTGCGGACCGCGCTTGCGGCAAATGCAAAGCAAAAAGCGGGAGCGTTTAGCGAAGTGAGAATGGTAGAACAAACCGCTGCGTTCTTCGACAAACAGGTATGACTATCAAAACACTCTTTATATCGAACGACCCCTCGATATTTATCGAGGGTAGTCCGGCACGAACCCGCATGCACGGGTACGCAGCAGAAATGAGCGTTCTCCATGTGATTTCGCGCGCGCATGCCAGTGAGCTTGGGCGGTATCGCGCGGGCACGCAAGAAGGGAACTTGGTGCTTCATGCTGTTGGGGGAGGAAAGCTGGGCGCGCTTTTTGCCATCCGCAAACGCGCGCACACGCTGATAAAAACAGAAGGTATAGAGGTGGTGTCAGCACAAGACCCTTTTGAATACGGGTACGTGGCCATGAAGGCGGTGGGGGGCACAACGGCGAGACTCCATGTGCAGGTGCATACCGATTTCTGCTCACCCTGGTTTATAAAGGGAACCACCCATCGAGGCCCCACCGTTTCTATGCCGTTATTAAATCGAGCGCGACGGATGCTTGCGGACCGTGTGCTTCCGCACGCAAAGGGCACACGGGTAGTCTCCGAGCGTCTCAAGGCATCACTTCAGAATCGCTACGGAAGTCGCATCCCTGAACCGGTCGTTATTCCGATCAGCATTGAGATGCAGGTGCCGGCAGTTGTGCCGCTTCCCGCGCACCCATTTTCGTTCGCGCTCATTACGGTGAGCAGGCTCGAGGCCGAGAAGCGGATTGAAGACATTCTCGATGCACTTCATCGTGTGGCTAAAGAGTATCCTTCAGTCGGGTTGTTTGTCGTGGGCGAGGGAAGGTCGCGTGCTCGTCTGGAGGAACTCGTTGCGCAGTATGGTCTTCAAGAGCGTGTGCAGTTTTTGGGACAAAGAAGTGATGCGTGGGGACTTATGCAAAGTGCACAGGCCTACATTCAAGCGAGCGCGTATGAGGGCTACAGTCGAACACTTCTGGAGGCGGCGCTCGCACGCATTCCCATCATCACGACCGACGTTGGTATTGTGGGTGAGGTCTTTAAAGGATACGAAGACGTGCTTGCGGCGCCTCCTGGGGACCCTGCTGCGCTTACCGGACACATTAAGGGTCTCGTCGAAGACATGCAGATGCGCCACACACTCGTCATGAATGCCGAGCGGGCAGCTAAGGCGCACCTGGCCGCCTATACCAATCAGCCAGTACTCGTCGCCGCTGACCTTGCGCGTACCCTCACTGCTGTATGAAGCTCCTCATAACTACACAGA
>CAYIKA010000066.1:0-2521 GCA_964363905.1 uncultured Candidatus Saccharibacteria bacterium | reverse complement strand
CTATGGGCGACTAGCTCAGCTGGTTAGAGCGTTCGCCTCACACGCGAAAGGTCACGGGTTCGAGTCCTGTGTCGCCCACCCGTTACGCGCGCAAGCGCGCGTTTACCATTGCAGAATTCTCGCGCGCCCGCTCGGCATAGAGGCGCACCTGCTGACCTGCTTCGTTTGCCGGGAAGTGATCAGCGAGTGTTTTCTCGCGTCCTCCTTCGGGAAGTTCTTTGTTTGCATCTATCCACGAGCTCATTGCTTTGCGGGCAACTACCGGACGATGATGTGCTGCAGACAATTGCTCAATAAATACCGTGTTGGAACTGTCACGGCCGCTATAGGCACTTTCACCGATTGGCGCAATTCTTTCATACTCACCAGACTTTGCGATGTCGCGTATGAGCTGCAACGCGTTGGTGAATGCAAATAACTGGCCCGCTCGAATGTGTTGCTCGATTGAATCGAAGTCGGCCAGGCTTTCGGGAAGCATGTCGCTTTTATCTACAACACGCAGTAATTCCGTCACACTCCCTTGGCCGGTATAGGTAACCTTCCCATTCTCATCGGTGTGCGCCTGACCCTTATCCACCACAAACTTAGTCAGCTGGAACGGGCCATAGGAGAGGAGCTTATCACCAAGCGAGGGCAGTTTTTCCAAATACTCAACACCCGCATTTTTGGTAATGAATTCGAGTAGTGCGGCACCCTTCTCCGTTGACGGCATTATTTCAGTTGTGATGTACGACAGGAGGATAGGCGCCGTGATGTTCTTTGCAAGATACGAAAGGTAGTTGGGAAAAAGATCTAGGACGCGCCTTTTACCGGCTTCATCGAGACGGTCATCCTTATTCACAAACGGTGCAATGTACTCCTTAACAATAGCGGGATACGACGCTTCGAGCGCCTGGAGCGTCTTGCTGATTTCGCGTGCAATAAAGTGCTCGAATTGCTTCATATTCATGCGGCGAATTTCATTGCGTTCCCAGGTGTCTTGGTACGAGGCCTGTAGTCGCTCGTACGCCGCAATTTGTTCGTCGTAGTCCTTTGGCATATTTTTTGTGTCCAAGGTTAGACGCTCGCGCTTGCGTGCAAATAGATGCTTCAGATTTCCGCCGAAATCAATGGGCCCGAATGTCGGAGGACACACAGGTATGTCCGGATGAGCTTCATCCTTCGCTGGAAGTGGATCAATCGGACGAACATAGGCAACCTCAAGGGGGTTCAGTGGCTTACCCACCAAATCCTTTGGCGTAGCGTATGCCACACTCTTCCACCAATCAGGGTTACGCGGTGGTGATTCGTGATGCTTTTTGACTTCTGGTCGAGCGGTCGCGCGCGGCGCAGACTCACCTTGCGCACGGTTCGCGTAAGCAACGACCCCCGCAGACGCAGCAATGGTCGCTGCACCACCGAGAACTTGTCTTGTCACAAACTCGCGGCGCGTTATATCGCCGTCTTCATTTCCTTCCTCTCGTTCTCCCTTTTCACTTTCATGAGGAAGTTCTTTTGTGCGATAGCGTTCAAACTTCATTTCACCGATTCTAACATTCGCACGCAGGATCAAAGAAAAAAGACTCCGTAGCGGAGTCTTTTTTCTAGTTCTCAACGATCGTTTTGAATCCGCCGTACAAAAACTTTCCCATTTCTACCGGCATTTTCTGATCTTTGTACTTTGCGTCGAAGTACGCCATCACTTTTTTGTTAATTTGATTACGCTCCGCCTTTGATTTGAAGACGATGTACGAGAATACGACAATCTCTCCGGGCTTTGCGCCAATAGCACTTGGAAACGACTTCTTCACATGCTTTGGCGTCAGGTCGTCGCCAATACATTCCTTGTAATCAATCGCGCCATGCTTCATCCATACCTCCCGGCCTTCCTTTGCCATCTTTTTATATGCAGGAAGCTGATCAGCCTTGAACGAAAGCAAAAATCCATCAACGTATGTAGCCATATATATTCACTATAGCCGTTAGGCACTCCTATGGCTTGGGGATTACCCTACGAGGCCGAAAAACTTCTCAATACTGATGAGTATCGTGATCAAAATTGCCTGCAGGAAAAGTCCGAGCCAGAGGGGCCACTGGGGTTGATCCTTCCCAACCTGAAGCCACGAATGAAATCGCTGAAGTGGGAGGAGGAGACGTGAGCGCGTCTTGAAGAACACGAGCTGCAAGAAGTCAGGCAGCACGCCACCCACGACGCCGAGGACAACTATGTAGAACGGCACATGGAAGAGCCATACGCTGAAGATCGCAAGCGCAATAACGAGACCAATAAACGCGTCCGTGCCGGTGCGCAGGAGGTCGTACACGAATAGTCTGCCGAGCTTCATATCCATATCAAGCTTTCGCTCGCCTTCCACTTTGGAGAGAAGCTCATAGTCACGGTGAGGGAGCGAATCTATCGCCAAATGCGACGCAAACGCGAGCGCAAATCCGAGAACGGGGTTAGTCGGCACAAGTGCGATAGCCGCCGCGCCCACAATCCCATGAGTAGCCAGAGTCATTACAACGTAGTATAACGCCTCTG
>CAYIKA010000065.1:1437-2524 GCA_964363905.1 uncultured Candidatus Saccharibacteria bacterium | reverse complement strand
GGCGCGTTCTTTTTATACTGGCGTGAAGCGCTATACTGGATCTATGCGCTCAACCCTCATCATTCTTCTCATGTGTGTTCTTGCGCTTACTGCGGGTGCCTATCTCCTCATGACCCCGGGTATCCCCGCCGAGACCGCAACAATGCCGATACCAGACGTGTCAGAACCCGTCACCGATACCGTTAAGAATGTTCCCTTTGTCGTGATTGATTCAGGAACAAACGCAAGTGGGGTAACGACGCGCAAAAATGTTGCTGCGCATGATGCCGAATCGTTCGCACGGCTCTGGAAGATGGTGCATGCAAACGACAGTGTTGCTATGCCAACCATCAATTTTGATACAACCTATGTCATTGGCGTGTTCGCAGGCCAGAAACAAAGCGGGGGGTACGGCATTCGCGTGACCGGGGTAGAGGAGCGTGGCGATACGCGTACAGTGAACTCCATGATCACGGGGCCGGGTACTGGTTGCGTTGCTACTCAGGCGCTCACCAGTCCCTATCAAATCATCACGCTTTCTGAGAGCGGTGCAGCACATCGCTCAATTGATGAGGTCGCACTCACTCCCTGCACCTAGCTGCCACGCTTACTGTCCTTCGCGATGAGCTCCTTAAGGAGCTTTTCGTTTTTAACCCATTCATTTCCGTTCCAAAACTCAATTGGTGTGAGGTTCATTTTGTAGCGTCCTTTTGCGCCATAGGCCGTACCGACGTAGGTGTACTTCTTTGCTTCCTTCTTTGCGCGCTGAACGCTATCGAGCATAAGCCACATACCAAGGGATGTGCCGGCGTAGTCGCTGGTGTAGCAGGAGAACCAGTAGTGTACAAAGGCCCCCTCCATGATTTCGAGAACATAGCCACATGGCGTAGCATCCTTTTCGTATCGAAAGCCGCGCAGGGGAAGCGGGGTGTCGAGGATAGCGTCGAGACGCTCTCGACTCATGATGCTCTGTCCGTGGTGGTCGGAGAAATAATTAAGGAAACAAGTCTTGAACGCCTCGTCATTTTGAAGCTCCGTTTTGGTCATGGCGACCACCTCAAAGGCGTCGTCAAACTTCTTCAAAATGCGCCTATTCTCACTTGAGGGC
>CAYIKA010000065.1:0-1337 GCA_964363905.1 uncultured Candidatus Saccharibacteria bacterium | reverse complement strand
GTATTCTTTGGATCATACGTCTCGACCGAAATTCCTGATGCCTCTACCCGCTCCATGATTTCTTGATGCGTAAGCTGATCGTGTGTGTTTGCTCCCTGTTCTTCAGGCGGCGCCACAAATACTAAGTTGCAGCTGTTGAACACATCGTCGTACCAGGCGAGGTTGGCGCGATTGCGCCAACCGAAGGTGTGCGGCTCAAAGACTGCGACTAGTCGGCGGCTGGGGAAGTGAAGCGCAATGGCGGCAATAGCTGAACGCGCCTTCTCGTACGAGGATCCAAACCCTTCATACACCGGGACACGGGAGTCAGGCGCGATGTTATCGAGTCGCCTGCGCACGCCGCCGAAACTGCGCACTGCAGCAGCAAGTCCTTCAGGGGACACTAAATCGCGCGCGAGTACGTACGCGCTCGCTCCCACAATGTCTTCTACGTTGTGGCTACCGAGCTGGGTAGTTTCAAGTTCAATATCGCTTCCATCCGGACGCAGAAGGGTGAAGGTGGTCACCGGGCCGTACTCGATGTTAGTTGCGCGGAATTGGCCCTGTTCTAGCCCGTAGGAAATAACGTTCTTGCCCGACTCAGTTGCGAGCACGAGCGCGCCCGGTTCGTCTGCTGAGACGACCACTATTCCATCTTCCGGTATGAGGGAGAGCAGGTCGCGGAATGGCCGCTTATATTCCTCAAAGGTGGGATACACGTTTACGTGGTCATGTACGACCGACGTGAGTACGAGGTCGCGCGGATGAAGATGCATGAATTTCGCACGCGCGTCGTCGTGCGCAGAAGGGTACTCATCACCTTCAAGCACGAATGTCGGATGAGTGCCCATGCCAGCCGGTAAGGGAAGTGATACGGGTTCCGCGCCGATGAAGTAGCCCGCATCAACGCCGGTATGACGGAGTATGTGAGCGATGATCGAGGTGGTGGTCGACTTTCCGTAGGATCCTGCCACAACGACATTGTCTCGGTCGCGGGTAAGTTCACCGAGCATCTCGGGGAATGAGTAGATAGGCTTCCCAGTGTCATGTGCGGCGCGTACCTCGGCATTGGTTTCGGGTGAGAGTTTTGCATTTCGGCCGATGACAAAAATATCCACATCCTCGGGGATGTTCTCTGGCTTGTATTCAAACACGGGCTCGATACCGCCGCGACGAAGAATGTCCGCTGGGGGTCCATAGCACTCAGCGTCGGAGCCCGAGACTTGCCACCCAGCTTCCTTGAGGAGAAGCGCAGTCGCGCTCATACCTACTCCGCACAACCCAATACTATGAACGCGTTTCTTGTCTTCCATCGACCCATAGTACCAAAAAGAAGAGCCGGTCCCGAAGGACCGGCT
>CAYIKA010000064.1:0-2528 GCA_964363905.1 uncultured Candidatus Saccharibacteria bacterium | reverse complement strand
ACTTTAGAGCGCGCGGAGCATACTGCCGACAGAACAAGAACATGGTGGGAGGAAAACCATGGCCAGCGTCTACAACAGCACTACCGGTCGACCGGTTGCGCGTTCGGCCAAGAAAAAACGCAATTTGAATTACTGGCTAATCGCAGCGCTTGCGTTCAACATTCTCGTTTGGGTGATCATCTACCACTTCCGGCAGGAAATCGGACAGTTCCTGCTGCGTGAGGCGAATAGCCTCACTTCCTATATGGAACAGGTGTTCGCCAACTTCGTTCCTTATCCGCATCTATAGCGAGTCTGCAAAGGCGCTCTCCTCGGGAGGGCGCCTTTTCTCATTCCCGTTATACTAATCAGGTGATTTATCTATTCCATGGATCTGATGCCGGGAAGGTGCGTGCCAAGGCCTTCCAGTGGGTGGCGGCTGCGCGCGCCAAGGCACCGGATGCTGCCTATGTGCGCATTGGTGCTGACCAACTCACCGAAGAAGCGCTTATGGATGCACTCTCGTCGCAAGGACTCTTTTTTGCGAAGACACTCGTCCTTCTTGATGATCCGTTTTCTGAGTCTACTGCCACAGAACTCGTACTCGAGAATTTAAATGTTTTGAAAGACTCGCCGAACCCAGTCGCTATAGTCGCCCCAAAGCTACTTGCCGCACGTGTGAAGAAAGTTGAAGCAGCAGCAGAAAAAGTTTTTAAAATCGATGCAGTTGCGCGCAAAGAGCGCGGATTTAATTCCGGACTCATAAACGCGCTTGCGGCGCGGGACTCGGCAGGGCTGTGGAAAGAAATTATAAAGACGAGGAGGGAGGGGGACGCACCTGAAGCAGTACATGGACTTCTGCACTGGAAAGCCCGTGATTTGATGCAAAAAGGAGGAAGAGGGTGGGGCAAAGAAGAGGCACGTACACTCTCGGTCGCGCTTATTGAACTCCTATCAGATTCACGTGGTCGCGACCTGCCACTTGATTTGGCACTGGAGCGATTCGCTCTCGCTCTAGAAAATTAATGAGACGAGTGGTAGCGTGGGCAATACGCGCCTGTATGGTCGTGTACTAAATTGTGCGCCTATAGCTCAGTCGGTAGAGCAGCTCCCTTTTAAGGAGACGGTCCCTGGTTCGAGCCCAGGTAGGCGCACCAGTGAGAAAAAGAGCACCTAGGTGCTCTTTTTCCATTTAATACGTGTACAAATCTACCGTCTTGCCGTTTTGGTCCAGCAGCTTGATGGCCTCGCGTGATGACTTCCACAGCTTGGATCCATGCTCAAGGAAGACGCGATACCGATTCTGTTTGAACTCCACTTCGTAGCGATGCGCCCAGACGCAACCGTTGTAGTCGAGATACTCATCAACAAAACTTTCGCAGGTGCGGTTTACCGTTGTGGGAGGATCGGTGACGGTCGTGCACGTAGGCAGGCTCGATACGTAGGTGTAGCACGCATCATCTTTCAGCTTGTTTCCGGGATAGTAACGATTGAACTCGGTGAGCGCGGATGGGCAACTCGACCACAGGGATGGATAGAATGTCTGGCGTTGACCAAAGTAGCCAACACACATGTTCTCGCGGAACGAGACGCCAATAGGAGAGTCGCCGGTTGCAATGATGACCTGGTCGCCTGGAGAAAGCACCAAGGGTCCGGTCGTGTTTATGCCGGACTTTGGAAGCTCGGTGCCGTCAGGAATAGTTGCAGACTTTCCAGTTGCGCTACTTTTAAGCTTCCAGCCGGTAATGGTGACGCTCTGAGTTCCACTCACCTGTAGCGTGAGGTATTCCTCCTTTGCAGTTTGTCCGGCTGACACGCCGGATATTTTGACCATTCCTTTGTAGGGCGAGGGTTCACCAAAGGCGTTCAAATCAGTGACGACTCCCTGGAGACGACGCAGCTCTTGCTCTGCATTCAAAAGTCCGGAGCGCACCTCGGTAGGTGTCTTGGTAGTGGCGGTAGATCCGCTACCAGTGCCTCCACCGGTAAACCAATTATTGGTAGAACCGTATCCTTGCTGTGTTTGGTTTACATCCGTAACAGGTGTGATGTAGGGACCAGAAAATGAGATGGGGCGTGTGGGACCGCCACCCACAAACCATATGAGAAAGAAGAAAAACAAAACACCGACAAAAAAGAAGCCATCGCTCATACGCACATAGTACCAAAAGACTACGCGCGCTGATTCAATTCTTCGCGCACTACCTGCGCATCATCCCACGGAGTGCGCACACCACTTGCTTCCATGAGATATGGATCGGTACCTTTGCCGGTCACGAGTACTGCATCGCCCGACTTTGCGAGCGCAAGCGCTGCTCGAATGGCTTCACGACGATCCATGATGATGTGTGGAATCTTTTTTTTCATGCCACCTGCCATAGCTTTCACAATGAGGCCCGGATCTTCGTCGTACGGATCTTCATTGGTGAGAATGACCTCGTCGCAGTACGCATCCGCGATGCGTCCCATCTCAGGACGCTTCCAGGTATCGCGACCGCCGCCGGTGTTTCCGAGCACGCAGATTTTGCGACGCGTGCCATAGGCTTCGT
>CAYIKA010000063.1:0-2561 GCA_964363905.1 uncultured Candidatus Saccharibacteria bacterium | reverse complement strand
CTAAAACAGTCGTCAAAATTTGATACTCGTGAGCTGCTCATTGCAGCATTGCGCCTCTAAGGCCATCTGTTACACTGCCCCTATAGGTCGAATTGCCAGCCAATTATGTATTGGATGGCTTCTATTTTTCACCCCGCGTGGACGTAGAGGCCATTCTCCCAAACACTATGGATGAGAATGAAGTAATGCCAGGTGCCGACGAAGTCGTAGAGACTCCTGTTGAGGCCCCCGCAGAAGAGGAGGTAACTGAGGAGGTTGCTCCTGAGGAGACTGGCGCAGAAGCTGCGTAAGCAGCTCTCCTAGAAAAAATCACCACCGCGAAAGCGGTGGTGATTTTTTTGACACTCCAAAATTTCCAGGGTACTGTGCGGCCAGAGTATTTCCGCTCATTTTGTAGCAAAACCCAAAGGGGATAGAAATGTCGAATCACAACAAGCCGCAAGTCTTTGCGACGAGCACGGCTCAGCATCTGCTCGATGCTATCTGCCGCCAGCTTGATGTCACGCCCGGCAAGTATTCGCTCAGTCATCGCGGAGGAGAAATCCAGATCAATCTCGAGGGAAGTGTCGCCGGCAACCATGTCTTCGTAATCGGCTCAACGCAGCCGCCCTACGAAAACACGCTCGAGCTTGCGATGCTCGTGGACGCGGCAAAGCGATCCTCGGCGCGCGAGATCACGGTCATCGCTACCTATCTGAGTTATACGCAGGCAGTTTTGCGCAAAGAGGACAAACGGGAACCTATTGGTTTGCCGCTCGCGCTCGCGCCACTCAAGGAGGCGGGACCCAACCGTCTCATTCTGCTTGATGTGAGTCACCGCGAGGCGTTCGCGTTCTCGGGATTCAATCCCACGCACATCTATGGATCGCTCTTCGCACTACCTGCGCTGAAGGCACATCATGAGAAACAACCTTTTGTCGTGGCGCCACTGCATGGGGGTGGCGTTGAGCGAGCACGGCGCATTGCGGAGCTCATCGGCACGGACTATGTGCCTGAGACACGCTACCTCGACAGCGAGGCGGTCATGTTTGTGGACGCTGTTCTTGCTGACCCACAGGATCTCATAGAATGCGCTCAGGAAGCGAAGTTAAAGGGTGTGAAGAAAGTGAGAGCGTATTTCAGTCACACGACCCTGTCCGATGTATTTGAAGCTGAGCGTCTCCAGTCGTCTGCAGCTATCGATGAGATATTCATCACCGACACCGTGGCCAGAAGCTGCAATCTGTTGATGATGAGAAACAAGTTCACCATTCTCAAAAGTCTGCCACTTCTTGTGGAGGTGGTACGTCGCGTCAATAACGGCGAATCACTTTCGCGCGATGTACTGAAGCGGGCGCTTGAGGCACAATACACATTGCGTGCTGTCGCTTAGACGACTACGGCCCTCCGAAAGGAGGGCCGTTTTCTTTTAGGAGTGCTTCATCACCCACTGATAGATGTCTTCGAGCGCTTTCACGGCGTCGCCTGCGGCGATGTTGTTTTGATGATAGAGCTCATCAGTTGCATCACCTGCCGCCCACACGCCCTCGACAGACGTCTTCTGGTCTCGGGGGTCCGTGACCACGCGGCCCACCTCGTCGAGCTCAACGAGGCCCTTGGCGTAGTCAGTGTTTGGAATAACGCCAATCTCAGCGAACACACCAGTCACCGGAAGCTCGGTGACTTCACCCGTCTTTATATTCTTCACGACGAGTCCGTTTACAAATTTGTCACCCTTCACTTCTACCGGCTCTGTGTCGGTAAATGCGCGCATGTTGGGGTGGGCGAGTACTTTCTCAACCGTAATAGCGTCTGCCTTAAACGAGTCGCGGCGATGAATCAAGGTCACGGACTTTGCGTACGCAAGGAGCTGTGCGGCCGTCTCAAAGCCGGCGTTACCTCCACCCACGACCGCAAGGTCCTGACCGGCAAACAGTGGACCGTCGCACGATGCGCAGTAGGTGACCCCTTTGTTTTCGTACTGATCGGCACCCGGGACGGTGAGCTTCTTGCGCCCGGCACCTGACGCGATGAGGACGGTGCGTCCCTGATACGTTTTGCCGTCACGCGTGACCGCTTCAAACCCACCCTCAACTTTGGAAAGCTTCTCAACGCGATCGCCCTCGACCACTTCGACGATGTCACCCTTATACGCATCGAGGTGTGCGCGGAAGGATTTTGCCATATCGGCACCCGCAATCTTGATGGTACCGATCCAGTTTTCAATACCTTCAGAAACGGTGGACTGTCCGCCAATTTCTTCGGCAATCACGACTGACTTCAGGCGCTTGCGCGCGGCATATACGCCTGCTGCAACTCCCGCCGGTCCGCCCCCAATGATGATGAGATCGTTCATAGTCTGAGCAGTATACCCGAAATCTTTTCGCCCCGCGCCGTGCATAAGAAAAAGCCCCGGAATTGCTTCCGAGGCTTTGTGAACGCTCGCTTTCGTTCTATCGTTCTGGTAGTTCATTCCTCATCCGCTACATAACGGACTTCCTTGCGATTGGAGCGGTAGCCCCTCATCGTCGACTCCAACTCAACGATGCCGGTGACCGTCAGGACGATGGAGAAACACACCG
>CAYIKA010000062.1:0-2676 GCA_964363905.1 uncultured Candidatus Saccharibacteria bacterium | reverse complement strand
TCGGCACCATGCCTGCCATCTGCACCTCGTGTGCGTAGACCGCGAGACGCTTCATATTTTCCATAAGTACGGGTGTAGTCGGCAGTCTGGTCCCGTCGATCTTCACCACCGCACGCCATTTCGTAAACCCGGTCTTGTAGGTGTCGCGATACCCTGCCAGCCGCTCACCAAGTCCAATGAGACCCTTCGTGATGACTTCATCAGGACTCTCAGGAGCTTGCTCCACACCTTCATCAACTTTTATGCCGGGAATAATGCCGCGTGAAGAAAGGACCTCTCCAAATGAGCGACCATCGTTTGCCTTTTGCTTCAAGGTCTCATCAAAAAGAATGACGCCTGAGAGATATTCTTCAATACCGGGAGCCGCCAAAAACATTTCGCGCTCCTTTCGGCGCATTTCTTCGCCGGTTTCTATGCCGTAGGCGGTCAGACGCTTATCCGCTGACGCAACACTCTCGTCTGCAGCGAGAATACCTTTACCGGGATGCACCAAGAGGCGCGCAGTTTCAAGAAGATCAATCATGTGAAAAATTCTAGCATGATAAAGTTAACGATATGGCACAACTCGATTTCCTTGCAGTCGGTGATATCGTCACCGAACCATTTATAAAACTTCAGGATGCGTACATAGCGACCGGCGAAAACGACGAGGAGAATCTGTGCATGCGATTTGGCGACAAGATTCCCTACGAGTCGAAGACACTCGCGGTAGCCGTCGGCAATGCGTCAAACGCCGCAGTTGCGGCTGCACGTCTCGGGGTCTCCGCGGCGCTGCGCGCCTATGTCGGCGACGACCGGTACGGCAAAGAATGCCTCGAAGTACTCGCGGCAGAGAAAGTAGCCACCGACCACATGGTGACCGAAGCCGGCAAGGAAACGAATTATCACTTTGTGCTCTGGTTTAAAACCGATCGCACCATTCTCGTGAAGCATGAGGAATTTTCCTATACCGCGCCCGAGCTCAAGGAGAGTCCGAAGTGGCTCTACCTTTCTTCGCTTGCCGCAAATTCGCTTCCCTACCACGAGGCACTCGTAGCGCTTCTCGAGAAGCATCCAGATACCAAGCTCGCCTTTCAACCCGGCACCTTCCAGATGTCGCTTGGTGCGGACAAGCTGCACAAACTGTATGAACGCAGTGATTTATTCTTCTGCAACAAGGAAGAGGCGGCGCGCATCCTCGGCCACCATGACACGAGCGATATAAAGAAGCTTCTCACTGATGTGCGTGCACTCGGTCCAAAGACAGTAGTCATTACCGACGGCACGGAAGGAGCGTATGCAAACGACGGGGAACGCATGCTCTTCATTCCTATGTATCCGGACACACGCGGTCCCTACGAACGCACCGGTGCCGGTGACGCATTTGCTTCTACCGTCACGGTCGCACTCGCACTCGGGAAAACGCTCGACGAGGCGCTTCTGTGGGGACCAATCAATTCAATGTCGGTGGTGCAGGATGTCGGTGCACAGAAGGGGCTTCTGTCGCGCGGCGTGCTTGAAACCTATCTCGCCAAAGCGCCCACTACCTACAAGGTCCAAGTTATCTAGTACGGCGTGTAGCTACTCGCTGCAAAATCAACGGACGCAATGGCGTTCATTATGACGTACGTCATAATCCCACCAGTCATGAGGATGATGAGAACCGCAACATAGAGACTTACCGTGCGGTCGCCAATACCGCGGTACCTCATACGATTCCCTTTTCACCGAGCATGCGGCGTGCCCGAGCGGCAATTGCGCTGTGATCAAGGCCGTAGTGCTCAATGAGTTCGCTTGGTTCTCCCGACTGTCCGAACGCGTCCTGTACGCCAATGCGCGCGACGGGTATTGGATAGTGCTCTGACAAAAATTCAGCGACAGCGCTTCCGAAGCCTCCCATAGCCTGGTGCTCTTCAATCGTGATGACGCGGCCGCATAGTTTGGCGACAGCGAGTACCGCCTCCTCGTCGAGCGGCTTTACGGTAGGTAACGAGAGTACGATTGAACCGATACCATCCGCTTCAAGTGCGCGTGCGGCGAGAAGGGCTTCGTACACCAGTGGACCATTTCCTAGGAGGGCGATGCGCGGCTTCTCACTTTTCCAAAGTAGGTAGGATTTTCCGATCTCAAAAGGAGTCTCAGGTGTACTAAACGTAGGTACTGCGGTGCGGCCGAACCTAATATAGGAAGGACCTTTTGCCGCAGCTGCCGCCACAACCGCCTTTCTCGCCTCCTCGGCGTCCGACGGATTAATCACATTCATATGCGGAAGCATGCGCATGAGACCAATGTCTTCAAGCATTTGGTGCGTGGCGCCGTCCGGCCCTACCGACACACCTGCGTGCATACCGCAGACAATAACCTTCACCTGATTGAGTGCAATAGTCGTGCGAATTTGTTCGTAATTTCTTCCGGGCGAGAATGCCGCATAGGACGCAACGAAGGGTACCTTCCCAACCGCAGCGAGACCCGCACCAACCGTTGCGAGGTTTTGCTCAGCGACACCCATCTCAATAAAGCGGTCGGGAAATTCTTTCTCGAACCACTCAGCGCGCGTTGATTCCTTCAGGTCAGCGCACAACACGACGACGTTAGGGTCTTTCCTCCCTGCCTCAACCGTGCCATTTCCAAAGCCATCGCGGGTCGGCTTTTTCTCGAGATCGGCACCAAATACATTATTTGCGAGATGTAGATCAG
>CAYIKA010000061.1:0-2803 GCA_964363905.1 uncultured Candidatus Saccharibacteria bacterium | reverse complement strand
CAAACCTCCAGAAGCGCCGCATCTTTATCCCTGAGCTCGACACCACCGTCCTCGTCGACATCTCCGTAAAGGGTATGCGCCACATCAAGAAGAACGGTGCTTTTGCCACCCTCAAGAAAGCCAAGGTTATCTAGCCCTCGCAGAAAAACCCCGGACCTTTGTGGTCCGGGGGTTTTCTTTTAGAAGGCTGACTTTTTTCGGAGCAAGGTTACACCGTCACTCGTAAAGGTAATTGTCCCCTCATCTATCGTAGAGAGAATGGCTGCACCCTGAAGGCGGATGCGATCGAGGGTTTCTGGATGCGGGTGCCCGTATGAATTGTCTTTGCCGGCAGATATAACGACGGTGCTTGGACCAACCGCCGCAAGCCAGCCACTATCAGTCGAGGTGCGGGACCCATGATGACCTGCCTTAAGTACATCACTCTTGAGGGTCGCACCATCCTCCGTGACCAAATGATCTTCGCCCGAGGACGGCAGGTCTCCTGTCAGCATGAACGAGGTTCCGCCGTACACGATGTGAAGCACCACTGATCCTGCATTGGTCTCACTCTTGGAGACATCGTGGTCGGGATACAACACATCAGCGTATGCTCCCCCGCCGAGGTGAATACGCTCACCTTTGCGGGCAGTGAATGCGGTTAGTCCGCGCTCCTTCGCGACGTCCGCCAAGAGACGCTTGGTGGTGGCCGTATCGTTTTCAATCCCGGGGGAGAGAAAGTAGTGAACCCGGTAGCGCTCCAGCACGTCGGCAAGCCCCGCAATATGGTCGGCGTCCGGGTGCGTCTCCACCACCAGGTCGATAGAGCGATCAAAAGGCCCGATGACCCCCGGAAGGCGCCTCAAGACCGAACGATCTCGCCCGCCGTCGATGAGCATTTCTATACCCGTCGGCCCGCGCACTAGAATGGAGTCCCCCTGCCCCACGTCGAGAAACGATACGGTGAGCCGGGCATCGTCCCGGTGCATGAGGGCGTAATATACGGCACCGTTTAAGGACGCCAGAAGAAAAATTATGAAAATGGAGGCCAAAGGGCGTGCGCGCAGGAAAGAAAACATGAAGAGAAATGTTGATAGCTCTTAGTATATATGGCTAAATACGCTACTGTTTATATATACAATCATGCTCAAACGTATTTCGACCCGCCTCCTCGCCCCCTTTCAGCTCTTCTACTGGAAGATGGCAACTCCTGAGGCTGGTGGCGCCAAGGTGCTCATTGAGTACGACGGAAAGTACCTACTCCTACGCGAGACTATCGGCCAGAAACACTGGACCCTTCCCGGCGGCCGCTCCAAGGGAGCAGAGAATCCTGAGACTACGGCAAAGCGAAAGGTAAAAGAAGAGGTAGGAATCGCACTCGGCGCACTCGTGCCGCTCGGCACCTACTATCACACCCGCCAGGGGAAGAAAGACGTGGTGTGCGCCTACTACGCCGCAGTCTCAATGCCTCAATTTCATATCAATACGAATGTGACCGTAGAGGCCGGCTGGTTCACCGTCGCGCAAATGCACACCATGACGCGCTCTGAATCAGTCGACGATGTGCTCGAGCTCTATACCAAATACCAGGGCGAAAAATAAACCCCTCTTGCTACCAAGAGGGGTTAGTCGAATGCAATATCTATAAATTTTTTTGCATCATCGCTCTGAAGCACACGAGCAGTAAATCGTTCGCCCGCAAATATTTTGGGCATCCATTTCCTATCAGAGGCGAGCATGTGTCTAGTGTAGGGAAGCTTATTCAAGCTATACCACCACGAACCCCGAGGAGTCATTGCTTCAGTTGGGGTGGGCTCACCCTCAAACGACGTAATGAGGTATACATGCACTTCCCAGACGGACTTCTCCCCGTTATGGAAGGTTATGACCGCACGCTTATCGTCTTCCGTTACGTGAATGCGCAGACCCACTTCCTCCTCAGTCTCCCGTATGACGCACTCAAGTAGACTTTCGCCCGGATCAAGCTTTCCGCCTGGACCGTTTAAGGTATTCCCGCCAATTTCTGCGTCTCGCTTCTTCACTCCCAAAAGGAGTTTTCCGTCCCTGACGATGAGTGCGAGCGTCGCGACTTTCATGTGCATAGCGTACTCCTTTCCTAGACCCATTCATACCTCGACTTTCTGTCCTCATCAACCACTCACTAAAAACGCTATACTCTAAGTACCTATTCTGTAATCCAACGCTTTATGACCTATTCCGCACGCACCTTCAATCTTCCTGAACTCAAGGGACTTTCTAAAAAGCAGATCGACGTCCACCTCGCCCTCTACGAGGGGTACGTAAAGCATACGAATCTTATCCTCGACACCATTAAGCGTCTGCGCGATGAGGACCTGCCTACCGGCCAGGCAGGTGCTGAGGCAAACACATTCGTAATTAACGAACTTCGTCGTCGCCTCGGATTTGAGTTCGATGGCATGCGCATGCACGAGTACTATTTCGAGCAGCTCGAAAATGGTGCCGTGGCACCCAACGAGAACTCCCCTATGGGCCAAGCAGCAAGTGAGAAATATGGAAACTGGACAAGCTACATCACCCATCTGAAAGAAGTCGCAGGGACGCGCGGCATCGGTTGGGTCGTCACGTACTACGATCCGAGGGCGCGTTCACTCCACACGGCATTCGTAAACGATCACGAGATCGGCCAGCTTGCAGGTCTCCCCATCATTCTCGCAATTGACCTCTGGGAGCATGCATTTATGGTGGATTACGTTCCGGCCGAAAAGAAAAATTATGTCGAGGCCTTTCTCGACAACGTAAATTGGGACGTGGTGAACGAGCGCTTTGCTAACGCCGCGACGTA
>CAYIKA010000060.1:0-2837 GCA_964363905.1 uncultured Candidatus Saccharibacteria bacterium | reverse complement strand
TCTCCGATTCAATCGTGGACATGCGGTCCTGGATGTTTCGCTTCATGCGCGACATACCGACGCGCATACGTGCCTGAAGGAGCTCGCCAACGAAACGGACGCGGCGGAAGCCGAGGTGATCGATATCATCAGGGCGACCGTTTGGATCCTGGTTGAGTCGTGCGATTTCGGCCACGATGCGGGTAAGGTCGTCGAGTGTGAGTGCGCGCGCCTCGAGAGACTTCTTGTCGGTTGGAAGACCGAAGCGTGCGTTCAAGCGGTGACGTCCAACCTTGGAGAGGTCATAGCGCTCAGGCGCAAAGAGTGCGTTCACGTACTGCTTTGCGTTGTCTGGCGTTGCGAGATCACCATCGCGCATGCGGCGGTGGATTTCTACAAAGGCATCATCAAGTGAGTTGACGGTGTCGTGTGCAAGCGTTGCCTGAAGTGCGGCGAGCGCAATGTCGTCACCCTTAAAACGCGCGAGGATGTCCTCACGCATACCCGCACCAAATACCGAGAGGAGGTTGGTGACCGGGAACTTACGCTTACGGTCGATCTTTACGAAGATCGCACCATCTGACTCCGAGTCAATTTCAATCCATACACCGCGTGCAGGAATGAGTTTTGCACCGAAGAAATTCTTTCCCTTCAAATCTTCAGACACGAAGAATGCACCGAACGAACGTGCGAGCTGCGGCACAATGGCGCGCTCGACGCCCGACACGATGAACGAGCCGTGGGGCGTCATCATCGGAATGTCCGCGAGGAAAATTTCCTGCGTCTTCTCGGTACCAAGGGTCTTGTTGAGAAGCGTTACCGAAATCTTGAGCGGAGCCTCGTAGGTGCGCATGTTTTCACGCGCCTCTTCCTCGGTACCCTTAGGGGCGCCGATTTCGAATCCCTCAAACTTAAGTTCGAACTTCTTACCTGAATAATCAGGGATTGGTGAGAACTCTTTGAAGAGTTCACCGAATCCATCCTTCATGAGCCAATCAAAAGACTGGCGCTGATGACCAACGAGGTCCGGGAATTCAACCCTCGGAGCCTTGTAGGCGCTGAACGTCTTTGCCGTGAGCTTCTTTAGCATGTCGCTGCGCGGTTAGTGCTTGCCCGGAAACGCGATAAACGCCGAATTGACCCGTGCATACGCAACGAGCCGCATCTCTCGTTTTCCGAGACGCTGTTTGTAAATAGTGTTGGTGTGCCGCCCGCTCCCCGTCCTTATCTGCCGTTACTCATTCGTATACAAAATATACCCCAAAACCGTTCCGGAGCGCAAGGAGGGCTGGGGGCAAAGGAAAAGGGCGGCTCCTCAAGTCGGAACCGCCCTCCAAAAGGTGCTCATCCCCTGCGTCTCCGCCCACGGTCGCTTCCGACGTAGTGACCGGCCCCGGGAGATTCTGACCCACCGCTTATGTCCATGGGGAGACTGTTCCCCGCTCCACTACGTGGCCGCCGTGAGGCAAAGACCATAAGAAGTGATTCGTCTGGCTGATGGATTCCCCGCCCAGACCTGTTACTGCGCCCCGGCTTCTTGAAGAAGACGAACACAACAATGAGTCCCGCGAGTACGAACATCACCGTGAAGGCAAAGCGCGGCGAATCGGTAGCGCCAAGCGCCATAAGCGTGGCAAATAGTGCCGCCACGATGATGATCAGTATCCAGAAAGATCGAGACCACATAGTCTGACCCTCCATGACGAAGCTGGTGCGTAGCTCCACATACATAATAACGCGCTTAGAGTACATAAAAAGAAAAGAGCCGCTTTCTCGTTCTGAGAAATGCGGCTCTTGTGGTTGCCGACCGTTTTGGTCAGTCTTCCGACTTTTGTCGGATTGCGTTGAACGAAACGCTGCGCGGACGCTGGATGCCAGCGGCGCCGACGAGAACGTTCACACAATCAAGCTCGTGGGCGCGCGTCGGAGACGCGGACCTGAAGTTGTAGCTGACCGTGCCGTTCCTGCGCGAGGAGGACCTGCGCCGACGAGTCGTCGAAGACGAACGGACAACCGTCGTGCCCGCACTGAGCGCGGGCAGCCGGATGACTCGATTCCAGAACAGGAGCACGACGAGCGCCAAAATGGCGACAATCCAAATCACATTCATGTGAAAGACCTTTGTAACTACCGGCTATCCCTTGACCGGAATATGTATTATACACGTTTAGCATTTAAAGTCAAACCACGGTGGGGAGAAATAGTAACGGGCGTTCTTCCTGGAAAGAAAGAACGCCCGTATGTGCTAGACCCTGAAGTCGAAGTGATTGATGTCGCCCGGTCGCCGAACTTCCTGGAACTTCGGGCCCTGCGCCTGTTCCACCGAACGATGGTCAGCGATGCAGGCGACGAGGATGCCGAGGACCGAGACGAAGAAGAAGAGGATGCCGGTCAGCATGTCATGCGCCTGACTGAGGATGAGACCCCAGACCAGAAGGATGCCAAGCAGATTCCGGAGGTAGTGGGCGTGCTTCCTCAGCTCGAGAGTGAGAGCGACGAACCCGATCCACATGCCCCCCGAAAACGCGAGGAGGACGAGAGCGCTGCTGACAGCAGCCGTGACGCTGACGTAGTTTCCCGCCAGAAGGTTGGTGACCGAGATATCAGAGAAAATCGACATGAAAAGAACCTTGATGTAACGCTGGCGTAGCCAAGCTTTTCCTGGGGTTAATATTACACCTAAATGGACAAAATGTCAATACCCTGCTCCTTTGACATAGAGAAAGGGCGGCTTCCTCCCGGATAGCCGCCCTTTTGTGCCCATTCTAGGCCTTAATCCTCTTCCCCAGCGCTTCCTTTACCGAGACAGGAGATTCTTCCTGAATTTCTGGTAACGGTGTGTTTAGAAACTCTTCTTC
>CAYIKA010000059.1:2495-2846 GCA_964363905.1 uncultured Candidatus Saccharibacteria bacterium | reverse complement strand
CGGCTTCCCAAATATTCCCCTCCTGCTGCTCTCCGTCCGACATCAGACAGTAGATAGTGTTCTTCTTTGCATCCATCCGTAGACCGTACGCCATACCTGCAGCTTGTGAGAGCCCGCTCCCGAGCGGCCCTGAGGTTGTCTCCATGCCGGGAATGCGAGTGCGTTCCGGGTGACCCTGAAGCCTCGAGCCGAATTTACGGAGTGTGAGACACTCCTCAACCGGGAAATAGCCAGCATGCGCCATAGTGGCGTAGCGCACCGGCACGATGTGACCATTTGAAAGCACGACACGATCACGCCCCTCCCAGTCAGGATTCTTGGGGTCATGCACGAGAAGATGGAAATAGAGGG
>CAYIKA010000059.1:0-2485 GCA_964363905.1 uncultured Candidatus Saccharibacteria bacterium | reverse complement strand
CGGTAAATCCGGGCCGATCAGCCGGCCGCGAGCCGCGGCAAAAATCTCCGCCACACCGAGGGGCCCCGCGGTGTGTCCCGAACCTGCAGCAACCAACATATCGAGAATGGTCTCGCGTATCTCTTCTGCGTGAACTTCAAGCGCGCGAATATCTTCGTCAGTCACACTCATATACCTACGATACCACGCGACTTACTCGTAGATGCCGTATTCTTCCGCAATCGCGCGAAACTTTCCTAATTCCTTTTTCAAGTCTGGTGCGTTCCAGAGTGCTGAACCCACCACGAGTCGCGTCACACCAGCATCCAGAAGCAGAGGTGCCGTCGCCAGGTTCACTGCCCCATCTACCTGGACGGGTACGTCGGGATGCTTTGAACGGAATGCGCGAACCTTCTGGAGCGCACGCGTATCAAACGGTTCTCCCTGCCTTCCGATCGTATTGATTCCCATGAACTGCACGTAGTCGATGCGATCGAGGTGCGGTTCAAGTACTGCCGTATCGGTTGCGAGGTTAAGCGCAAGTCCAATTGAAAGCAGGTCGGGAGCGAAACCCTTATCATGACCGTACTTAACTTTTAGATCCTCGAGCAGGTGTGGCAAATCATGCGCGGCTTCGGCGTGAATAGTGAGACGTGTAATACCTTTGTCGATCCACGACCCCGCAACGAGCGCGGGTGTCTCGACCATAAGATCAAGCTCGACCGTAAACTGGTCAAGAAACGGAATCGCCTCCTCATCTATATGAAGTGCGCTCTTGGGTTCGGTATACGGCCACGTAGCGGGCGACGCAAACCTGCCGTCGACAATATCTATCTGTACGGCGTTTACGAGCCCATCAAGACGTGCGAGCTTGTCGCGTAATTCTTCACGTGTTTTAGGGAGGACCGCTGGGACAATAACACTCATACCGTAAGTATACGTGCAGAACGGCCCTCTAGGGGCCGTTCTGCAGTGCATTTCCCAAGGGAAATCCGTTATGGATTTATATAACAGCCCTGCTCTACCCACGTCGTTCCGTCAGAAATGCTTACGTTACCGCTCGATCCCATACAAAGGTAACGTGCACTTCCAGACGTCTTACTTGCTCCTGGCAAGTACGCGGCGATGGAGAACGAGGTGTTGGCGCCCACTGGTGCGTGGAAGAATACGCAGTTTGATACACAACCCACGGTCGCTTTGATGAGCGAGTCGCACACCTTCTTTGCCTCGGCGGCATAGGTTCCCTTCAAGTCGTTTGCAGTCGCACCCACCGTGCACACACTTCCGGCGCCCTTATAGTTTCCGCCTTCCTTAATATTCTTATAGCTTCCGGTGTCATTCAATTCTTTAGCCATGATAGTTCGCAGCTCAATCATCTGCTGACGTACTGCCGTATCCTGCGCCCGACCGCGTGCGGTACTAAGCGATGCAAGCACCACCGACGACAAGAGTCCTATGATCGCGATGACCACGAGGAGTTCGATGAGCGTGAAGGCTTTTAGTTTTTTATGCATCATAAATAATTACGGCCACTGGGCAGTGGGAATAGGTTGTGGTGCAGGCTTTACGCCACCCATTTCAAAGAAAATGAGCACTGCGCTTACTAAGGATACGATCGCTACTGAAAGCAGGATTTGCTGGACACCCTTGTCGGTCTTAGTGAGACCGGTGGTGAGGACCATTTTAGTTAGAAGAGACTGGTGTTCGGGACGGCGTATTGTCGCGACCACCTCTTCATCGAATTCAACACTCATAGGATTCAGTATAGAGTCTCGGGTTCAGGGAGGAAACCGGTCATGTTGATAGGCTAGAACTTGCCGAGGCGACGTACGTGCCGCTCGTCTGCCGAAAACGGGGTCGCAAGGAAGAGCGCCACCGCTTCTTTTGCCTCGTCTTCTGAAAGGAAACGAGCGCCGAGTGAAAGGACATTTGCATCATTGTGCTCACGCCCGAGCCCGACAATGGCGAGATTCCCGCCGTAATACACGAGCGTACGCACTCCTCGTATACGATTTGCGGCCATCGCTTCTCCCTGGCCCGACCCCCCAATCACAATACCCATACTTCCTTCATCCGTAGCAATCTTCGTTGCTGCAGGGAGAATGTAGTCGGGATAATCGTCCTCAGGTACGAGCGTGAGAGGCCCAAGGTCTTCCACCTCAAATCCAAGCGTACCTATATAAGGTACGAGCGCTTCTTTCAGCTCATACCCCGCATGATCGCTCGCGATATAGATCTTACGCATTGCCAGCCTTGATTGCATGCTCCACAAGCGTGTGGGTGTACCCTGCCTCGTTGTCGTACCACGCGAGTACCTTTACCAGGTTGCCGTCGACAACACGCGTCATACCGAGGTCCGCAATAGATGCAAAACGCTCGCCCACAATATCGCTCGAGACGAGCTCTTCGTCGGTTGCTGAGAAAATTCCCTTCCAACGTTCCTCACCTGCCGCCTTACGGAGAATATCGTTCACCTCTTCTGCTGAGGTCGCACGCTTTGCAATAA
>CAYIKA010000058.1:1166-3095 GCA_964363905.1 uncultured Candidatus Saccharibacteria bacterium | reverse complement strand
GGCGCCCAGCGCGCTGCGTGCGCCTCATATACTTCGCGTTTTGAGTCCTTTGGAATTGCATAGAGTGCTTCCATCGCGCGTATAAGCCCAAGGTCACGTGCACTGAACACGTCCTCGCGCCGAAGTGCGAACATCAGAAACATTTCAGCCGTCCACGGACCAATACCCCACACAGCGCTTAGGCGTTCTATAGCTTCTTCCTCGGGAACGATGCGCAGTGCAAGAAGATCAAGCTTTTTGTCTCTAATTGCTTTGGCGAGCTCTTTGAGTGTTTTTGTTTTTGCGTTTGAAAGTCCTGCTTTACGCATCGACAAAGCCCGCACGCGAATAATTGCTTCCGGGGTGACCGCGCCACCGCAGGCCAAGCGCAGGCGTTCCCAAATACTGTCCGCTGCCTTGGTCGAAAGCTGCTGACTCACCACCGAACCCGCAAGTGCCGCAAACAAATTGGTCCTCCGGTATCCGCGGCGATGTGCATCGTTCAGTGTAAGCGCTTCGTGGTGGGGCAGTGCTGCCTTATAGAGCACGGGGTCGACCTTCTTTAGGTGCAGCATGGCGCCTGAAAGCGTTGCCTTCTGGTTTGCCCCCACCGTTTTCTTCAGCTTTGGTTTACCCTTCATGGGGCTAGTATATACTTGGGGAACATGCTTCGCCTTATCATACTCGTCGTCGTGATGGTGCTGGTGCTCTCGTTCTTTGGCGTGTCTATTCGCGCCATTGTGGAGTCACCGACCGGACACGACAATGTGAATTTCGTTTGGCAGATAGTCCAAAACGGCTGGGACTTGGTAGTGAATGGCTGGCATTCGTTTGTCGCCTGGATTACCGCATTTACGAAACCTATCCGCTTCTCGCTCTAATATATGGATCAGCAACAGCACAAAGAAATCAGCGTCACCATGCCGCCGGACGCAAAGGCAACGTTCTCGAACGCTACCCAGGTTACCGTGTCTGACGACTCCGTAATCATTCAATTCGCGTACGTACGCCCCAATACCGCCACCGGCACCCTCATTTCTGAAATCGCGCTTTCGCCTAAGCATGCGATCGAATTTAGTCGCGCTCTCGACGCGACGATCAAACAGCACTTTACGCGCCATTTGGGAGAGCTCGACGCGTAGTGCAATCTTGACTCGTTTCAAAAAACAAGATGTGTTCACACGTCCTTCACTCATGAAGATGCATACTTACGCGAGTCAGTAGCATCTGACTGATAAATAATTCCTTTACGTTTGCTATGAAAACGCTACTTCTCGGTGCGCTTGCCCTTACGGCAATAGTTTCTCTTCCAGGCGTTACGCTCGCTGCCACCTACGCGTATGTAAATACTGCGGGCGAAGTGATGACTACGGAAGCCCCCACTGCATCTAACGCTCTCATGACCGCACCAAATATTGGTGTCCACAGTGGCGTGATGATCGTCGATACCGCCGATGATTCGGCTGTGGTCGGTGACTCGGTTTCAGGGGTTTAACCTCGTACTGATCGAGAATGACCGCTCGAAATCCATGGATTTCGAGCGGTCATTTGTGAAAAAAGTGTGACGCAAACGTATGCCAATTATTTCGTCAAAACGCAGATATAGTTACTAATGAACCTTTATTATATGGTACTCACGCATCCCAACTCACGACTTCTCATACTCCTCTGCGCTATGGTACTGCTTCCAGTGAGCGCCTTCGCGGCCACCGCAAAACCTTCCTGCGCCCTCACCGTAACAACGTCAGCAGGGACCGTAGATACCACCAAGAAAGTAAGCGTACTGGTAACCGAGGGCGATACCCTCCGCCTCGTATGGGAAGGGAAAAATGTAAAAAAAGTAATTGATTCTGAAAGAGACGAGGTCGCCTTGACCGGCACTTCGACTCTCACGGTTGATTCAAGCGACACCTATAGCTACCGCTTCAGTGCTGGAAGCAAACATGTGGA
>CAYIKA010000058.1:0-1066 GCA_964363905.1 uncultured Candidatus Saccharibacteria bacterium | reverse complement strand
CCGCTTCGTGGCACTACCTGGACGCTCATCTAATTAATCTATACGCATACCGTATGTTTTTATCTCTTATTATCGGTTTTGTACTCGGTGCCGCTGTTATTATTTTTGCCCTTCAGAACCCTACGGTGGTGGCCCTCCATTTTCTAGGGTTCGCATTCGAAAGTTCGCTCGCACTGGTGGTGATTATCGCGTTCGCTGCAGGTGTCGGCATAACGGCACTTGTGTCCCTCCCGAGCGCCCTCGGACACAGCTTCCATATTCGACGTCTTCAGAAAGATAAGACGCTGCTTGAGAACGATTTGCACGCTCTGCGAAACGAACGTGAGGTAGCACAAACGATAGTCGTGACACCTGCAGCTGACACTCATTTCTAGACCAAGGGCAGCACCTCTTATCAATCCGTACGAAATACGGTAGGGTAGGGTGTGGCTAAGAACGCAGCGCAAAAAGGCGAAGCAACAGGACCGCGTGACGCGGTCCTACGCTTTGAGGACGTGTCGTTTAATTACGGACACAACCACCCCATCCTGGATGCGGGGGCGTTTTCTATTCGTCGCGGCATGAAGGTAACTGTGATGGGTCAGAACGGGGCAGGGAAGTCGACCATCTTTAAGCTCATCACCGAGGAACTCCAGCCGGAGGACGGCCGCGTCATGCGCGGACCCGGCGTCTCGGTCGCCATGGCACGCCAGGTGATTCCGCTTGATATGCGCGAGCTTTCCATTCGCGAATTCTTCGAACGCTCGTTCGAAGGAAAGGTCTATGATATTGATCCGAAGATCGACGCCGTACTTGAGGTGGTGAACCTGCACGCGCCCCACGACCGCATTGTGAAAACATTCTCAGGTGGCCAGCAGGCCCGCCTCCTGCTTGCCTCTGCCCTCATCCAGAACCCTGACCTGCTTCTCCTTGATGAGCCGACCAACAACCTCGATACCGCAGGTATCGAGCACCTGACCGCGTTTATCAAGAACTACCCCAAGACGTGTCTGGTTATTTCGCATGATGCTGAATTTTTGAACTCATTTACCGAGGGCGTCTTGTACCTCGACATACACACGCACAA
>CAYIKA010000057.1:0-3190 GCA_964363905.1 uncultured Candidatus Saccharibacteria bacterium | reverse complement strand
GTTGGTAGAGCAACTCCCTCTTAAGGAGATGGTCCCTGGTTCGAGCCCAGGCGGGCGCACATGAAAGAAAGCACCGCGTCTGCACGCGGTTTTTCTTTACATGTGCGAGGCGGAAGTATATCCGAGTCTTCGAGGATACTGAGCCGGGGTCGAGAGTGCGAGATGGATTGCGAATACCTGGAGCAATCCATCCGCAACTCGTGACCACAAAGCTAACTAAATTATCCGCAACGTGTACAGGCCTCTGTAAGAAGCGAGCCTATAACGCTGAGGTGCGGCTGCAAAAATTTTCGAGCGACGGCGAGGAAATTATCTGTGACCACGTGTGCGAGGCGAATTGCAAATACCCTGAACAATTCACCCTCAACTCGTCACAACAATACAGCCGTCTGGTTTTGATTTTTAATGTCCCCAACCTTGCTCGATCGAGCAAGGTTGGGGACACGGGAAAGACGTATTTAATACTTAGGCATTTTGATTTCGCTTTTTTAAAATCCACACTTTCTCACGATCGTGAGAAAGTGTGGATACTGTTCGGGCGCCAAACCACTAAGCAGGTGAAAACTAAAGATATTTGCTAGAATGCACGGACGCTGGAGTGGTGAAATTGGTATACACGCTTGCCTTAGGAGCAGGTCCCTTCGGGGGTGGAGGTTCGAGTCCTCTCTCCAGCACAATCTAAACAAGGCCGTACATAGGCCATGGTGTGGAATACCTATATTCTAGGCCGTATAGTACTTGACAAAGTACCATATATTGTGCTATCATATATACAGACATACATGAACCTTGATAGGTTCGCAGACACAAGGAGGCGCACGTGAGCGCTAGTGGTATTAAGACCGAAAAAGGTCTCATTGTTATCGATCCCCTGCTTACGCTCGGGCTCGGTATCATCATCTCTGCACTCTTCGGCTGGGTGGCCGGACACCTCACCAAGTGGGTGTTCGTCACCGTGCTCGAGTATCGCCCTGCTATTGGCATCATTGCCTACTGGGTCGCAATACTCGGTAGCGGTGCCTACTTCCTCTCGGCGGGCTATTGCCACCGCGTTGAAGTGGGACACATGGCTGTTCCAAGATTTCTTGGGAAGCGTCTGAGCTGGTTTCTCCTCTCGGAGGGACTGCAATGGCTCCCTCCAGGAATTATGGACAAGCTGATCGCCAACATGCAGGTCCACACATCCAAAGAACACGTGGTTACCGAACTTGTTTCAAAGAACGGTATCGACATGGACGGCGGCTATGTGCTCATCTACCAGGTGGTGAATCCGTTCAGGAGCTTCGATGCACACAATGCAATGGAGGCTCTCGAGGAAGTCGCCGATGGCGCACTGCGCGACAGCTTCTCGTCTCGCATTGAAAGCGAGCTCTACCAAGAAGAGGTGCGCTCGCGCATTGGCGAGGTGATGACCGAACGCATGGCCGATACGGCGCATGCGATCGGTTATGAGGTGCACGTCGTTCTGACGATGGCGCAACCTCCGGAGGAAGTCCTGAAGGCGAATGCGGCGCTCAGCGTCGAAATCGCCCAGAAGGCTTCGGAGCAAACTGAAATGGATGGACTGATCGCGAAAATCCGACAACTGAAAGACGAAGGGTTTTCGCGCGAAAAGGCCGTCGAAATCCTGGGTGCCGAGCGCGGCAAGACACCGACGACTCGATACATCCATAAGCTCGAAGGAATCGAGCCCATCCTCGAAAACCCCGTCGTTCAACAACTTCTCGAACGCATCTTCTCCCAGAAAGGAGACTAAGAAATGTCTGGAGCTTCTAGCTCGCACGAAAAGAGTGACTCGCCCCTGAAGCGACTACCTCTGTTCGCAGTCATTCTCGGTCTCCTGATCGGGATTGGCCTCGCCCTCAAAACTTGTGACTCCGTCAGTGGATCAACATCCGCAAGCTCAAGCGTCACACCCGGTGTTTCGTCTCTGCCCTCGGTAAGGTCGCAACAAGGATCTGGGGTGCTGGTACAAACCGGTACACCCTGTCCAGCATTCGGAGAATCGTCCACCACCTGCGACGCAGGCATGGGTGAAACCCAGTGGATTTCGCCGGCAATCGGCCTACCACCAGGCCTCACCTACTGTTTTTCGCCCACGATCGACGCAGTCGACGAATCGGGCAAGAACGTCTACGAATCGGTGAAGTACCTCGATTCAACCGGCAGGGCTCAAACCCTCAAACCGGGTGAACGTCCCAAAGGAATCCGCGCATACAAGTTCGTGCTCGCGCGTCCTACGACCTTGAGCTACAACATGTCCTCGACCGGATGTCCTGGTGACGAGGTTGCGACTTCGGAAGCAACCGAAGCCTCTGACACCGAATAACTAAGTTCTTTCAACTTCGAACCCCGCGCCCAAAGCGCGGGGTTTTTGTATACCTACTAAACTAGCAATTTACGGAATCGGTACTCCCGTGGTTGCGCTAATGGTGCTCTTCAGAAACGCAATGATGCCGTTGGCACCGAAAAGTACGACAAGGCCCACAATGCCCCAGATGATGTGCTGCTGACCCGTGCTGCGCTTTTCCTCGTCACCCGACGCTCCAATGAACTGCACGACGCCCCACACAAACAATGCGAACGCGAGAAGCGCAAGAACGGTAATGATGGGCTGGAGAATCTGTACCTCCACCTTGGTAATAAATGAGTTGAATGCATCCATGCGTCTATCATAGCAAAACCCCGCGCTTTCGCGCGGGGTTTTGCGTGGAGAAGTAGCCCTATCTACGTGTTGTTGGTTGGCACATCAGGATACTGAAGGTTCGAGTTGTTTCCGAACTGGAAGGTACCTGTAAGGATGTTCACGAGACCCCAGACCGACACCATCACGAAGAAGCCAATGAGACCATAGAGCATGAGGCTCTTACCCATCGCCTTCTTCTCCTCATCGTGTCCACCCATGATGAAGTACTGGAAGATACCCCAAATGAATACGATGAACGCGAGTGCGAAGATGAGCGGAACAACAATCCCGTTAATAAAGGTAATTGCACTCGTCGCAAGATTGCCGGCATTCGTCGCATTGATCTGCGCGAAAGCGAGCATCGGAAGCGCGAATGCGCTAGCTATATAACCAAGTTTCTTCATAGATGATAATTATGGGCTAAGTACTCTTACAGGATAGGGTGTGTAGGAATTGCGTCAATAGACCTGCGACCTACGTGGGGAAAACGCCTTACGCGCCGTC
>CAYIKA010000056.1:1737-3204 GCA_964363905.1 uncultured Candidatus Saccharibacteria bacterium | reverse complement strand
AAAGCCTGTGTATACTTCCGCAAGATTACGCATTGTTCTAAACAACCACGAGAAAAGAGGTCCACCGTGAGCCTTCCGGAATCGACCAGGAGTATCGGCAGTGGTGCATCTGTCGCCATTTTTCACCAACCCTGCGCTTTTAATCCCGCA
Source organism: uncultured Candidatus Saccharibacteria bacterium (assembly GCA_964363905.1). Classification (GTDB taxonomy): domain Bacteria; phylum Patescibacteriota; class Minisyncoccia; order Phycocordibacterales; family Phycocordibacteraceae; genus C7867-001. The sequence goes on along the minus strand of CAYIKA010000056.1, from coordinate 3,054 downwards.
GGAGTCAGCGAAGCCATCTGTGTTGCAACCACCCGTGTTCCCACACGTAACTCCGGGTGCTGCCAAATCAAGTGCACCTCAAAAGCGCGCGCATGCAGGGTGTGCATTAAGCAAGGCGGTGAACCCAACCGCGTGAAGAATCATGCGAGCGGTCTTTGTGATCTGCATGAGAAACAGGGCGTTGAGGCATTGAAACCGAGAGTGCCTACGCCAAAGCCCATTGGACCCGCGAAGAAACCCGCGGAAAAAATTCTGGCTGAGGTGGAGCGAACCGCGTCAGGTGCTGAAATACTTGCACGCGTGCGCGAGGCCATGAGTACCGCAACGCTCATTGAAATCCCGTCGACCTTAATTCGACCCATGCCGGGTCAGCCGCGTCGGTACTTTGATCCCGAACGAATGAAAGCACTAGTCGAATCGTTCAAGAGTGCTGGACAGCTTATGCCTGGACTGGTGCGTGCCGTTGACCCGGATGAAGAGGGTCATACGTATGAACTTCTAGACGGTGAGCGTCGCTGGCGCGCGTCGCTACTTGCTTCTACGAATTATCGCGCCATGCTGCTTAAGATAGACAACGAAGCGGCACCCTATGTGGTCTCGGTCATCGCAAACTTCAATCGCGAAGGCCATACCGCTATGGAGAGTTCTGACGCCATCATGCACATGAAGGAAGGGCTCAAGATGTCTCTCGTTGAGATCGGGGAGGTCATGGGACTTCATCCGGTCTATGTCTCAAAGCTCTATGGGCTACAGCGATTAAGTGAGAGCGTACGAGATTTGCTTGATCCCAATATTACCAAGGGTAAGTTGCTTAGTGTTTCCGGCGCCATTGAAGTGTCGCTGTTCGACCAAAAAGCACAGTTCGGACATGCGCAACGACTTATGGCGGGTGAAATTTCGCTTACCGCGCTTCGCCAACATGGACTCACGTCAGGTGACCGGATCGCCAAACACCGTATACGCGACCTGCACGAGGAGTGGCGCTCGACCGTAAGGCGTGCTGATGTGTTGATCGGCAAAGCTGAAGACTTCATAAGCGTCGTCAAAAATCTGAGAAGTCCCGGCGCGGTGGGTATGAACCACTCGAAAAATCTCACGCGCCAGGCTCTGGTTAAGCTCAAGGCAAAAATAGACGAGGCTATTACCGCTATCGATCTAAAGTGACTTTCCGGTCTTCGGAAAATCAAACCGGCACCCTACGGGTGCCGGTTTTTTATTAGGGAAGAATATTCTCACCCATGCACCAAACCCTTGACACGACTGCTATACTTTAGGTATGGAAAAAATAAAAATTGAGAATCACAGCACTGCGGGCGG
>CAYIKA010000056.1:0-1637 GCA_964363905.1 uncultured Candidatus Saccharibacteria bacterium | reverse complement strand
GGGAGGTCTGGAGCGAGTGGCCGGAAAGCGCCCAAGCGGAAGCTGGGACACCGCGACCTGGCTCGTCGAAAAGAAGCACGCGCACGTGACCCGCGGCGGGCAATTGGTGATTGATAGTGCCAAGGAGCGTGCCTCACTTACCAAAGCAACGAGTGGAAAAATTACGCATGTGAAAGGCGATATATTCCATGCACATCCGCCAAAAAACGTACCGGAAAAGGCAAAGCCAACGCCTGCCATGAAGAAGGCACAGATGGCCAATATCAAAAAAGCGCAGGCAGCGCGTAAAAAGAAATAATATGAGTGACGGCTATTCCGATTTCAAAGCAAGCGAGCCTAAGCCTATGATTCGCCACTACTATGGCGACTATATTCGATTCTGCTTTCTCGCCGCCGCGGTGGTGTCCTTTATTGCGCTTCCGCTCTGGGGGTACTTGCTCCCGCTTGGACTTGTCGCACAGATAGCAGGGGGACTTATCCTCGTCCTTCTCGCAGGACTCACGAACCCGCACGGCAAACTCATCATGGTACTGAATGCGGTGGCGTCAGGCGTCGGGGCGCTCTTAATCGAGATAACCGCAATTAACTACCGCGCGATAGATTCACTGCAGCTTCTTATCGTGCGCGAAGTTGAAGTAGTACTCCTCGTGCTTGCGTTCTACTTTGCGGTAAAGACCGCACGCTCGATGTTCCTCCACAAAGTGGGGGAGGTGGAACGACCGTGGGAATTCGAAAATGAATCTACGGAATAATCACTGAGAGCACCTCGCTTGAGCCGCTCGTGTGGGCGAAGTCGCCAAACCGCACCCAGGTAGGGGTGAGTTTGTAGAAGATGATCTTATTTACATCAAGATGCGTAAGGGGAGCGAACGTTTCGCCCTTCTCCATAAGTGTGTCCATCAGTTTTTGAACCATAGGATCATCGATAGGAGTATTGGGCTGCTCAACCATAGTGCCCTCGAGCTGAATGGTGGAAGGCGCATTTGGGTCAGACACCACAAATGCCACTCGTCCATCAGACGCAATATCCTCCACCTTACGGGTACCCTGCAGGGTTACCACATACACTTCGAATTTTTCATTTGCCGCGTAGTAAACGGTGCGCGCGCGTACGCCGCCTCCTGGTGCTACGGTCGCCAGAACTCCGAGAGAGTTCGCCTGTAAAAAAGCCCGGGCTTGTTCGGTATGGTCGTTAGTCATACCAATAAGTTTACACCACACTGAACGAGTGATGTGCGGTATAGTTTCTCTATGCGCGAGGCATTTTCGGAATTTCTCACCTCAGAACGTATTGCGATTCTCTCGGTACTCATGCCAGACGGTACGGTACATGGCGCGACTATGCACTTCGCCCATCAGCAGGACCCTCTCACGTTCATCTTCCTTATGGGCAAAGAATCACGAAAGATGGCGTCACTACGCGAAGCGAGGTCAGCTCCTGCCTCAATCGTCGTCGGCACCGAAGAAGCACTCATGAAGACCCTTCAACTTGATGGCACCGTACACCTCATGAACGACAAAAAGATGCAGGAAGTATATTTTGAAAAGTTCCCCGAAAAGCGCGCGAAGTTTGTGGGACCAAACGATGTCTTCGTCGCCTTCACTCCTACGTGGTGGCGCTACTCTGACTACAAAGC
>CAYIKA010000055.1:0-3274 GCA_964363905.1 uncultured Candidatus Saccharibacteria bacterium | reverse complement strand
TTCAAAATGCTACCGAGCTCTCCGGTTTCTTCACCCACCTTCACCATGGCGCTCATGATGCCAGGAATTTCTGCATGACGGTTCATAGCGTCCGCGATGGACGCGCCACCCTTCACTGACTCCCCTACTTCTTTAAGAACGGCTTCATAGCGGGCGTTACCCACCACCGATGCGGTAATTTCAACGGACTCCACCACCGGCACACCAGACACAAGCATTGTCGCGAAGTTATCCGCTATACGTGACAGATACAGCTTCTCGTAGAGATCACCCACGTACGGAATTTCGAGTTTAACATCATCGAAGAAGAGTCGTCCGGTAGGCGTCTGAGCCCAGCGGTACGCAAAGAACGCCGCGATACCCATACCAATGAGGATGAATAGACCGTAATTCACGAGGAACTGCGAGAGGCCAATAACGACGCGTGTGTAAATTGGAATTTGCTGACCGGAATCAATAAGAATCGCACTCACTTTTGGAATAACCATGGTGAGCATGAGCCCCATAACCACGAAGAACACCGAAATAACAAAGGCCGGGTAGATGAGCGCGTTTTGTGCTTTCGAGGCCACTTCGTAGGTACGATCGAGGTAGTCCGCGAGGTAGCCGAAGGTCTCGGAGAGCTTTCCTGACTCTTCACCTGAACGCACCATGTTCACATAGAAGGAGCTGAACACCTTTGGGTGACGTGCGAGTGCTTTTGAAATAGGGGCGCCTCCCTGCAGATCATCTGCGGTTTGCGTCAGAATGTCGGACAATTTCGTGTTGTCCACTTCCGCTGCGAGAAGACGGAATACGCGAAGCGCAGAGACCTGCGCTTCGAACAGAGTCGCGATCTGGCGCGAGAGAATGACGATTTCCTTGTTGGAAACAGCCTTGAAGAAGGCGAATTCTATCTCGAGCGGCGACTTTTTGGTGATCGGCTCGATAGACGAGACGATAAGGTTGCGTCGCTGCAGCGTACCGACGGCACTGTCCATCGACAGTGCTTCTATTGAGCCTTGTCGCTCATGTCCGTCAGTATCCAGTGCTCGGTACGCAAAAAGCATAAATAATTATAGGTAGCGTTCGAACGTCTTCGGATCGATTGCGCGCTCGTAGGCGTGCTCGATGGTGGCCTCGCCGCGGCGCACAAGTTCTGCGAGCGAACGATCCATGTCGATCATGCCCTCCTGACTTGAGGTCTGCACCACCGTTGCGATTTCGTGCGTGCGTCCTTCGCGAATGAGGTTGGCGATAGCACTGTTGTTGATGAGAAGTTCGTAGGCCGGTATGAGGCCGCCCGCGATGCGGGGAATGAGACGCTGCGAGAAGATACCCGCCAAGGAACCGGCAAGCTGTACGCGCACCTGATCCTGCTGGTTCGGCGGGAACATGTCGATGATACGGTCGATGGTCTGTGACGCGTTGTTGGTGTGAAGGGTCGACATCACGAGGTGACCTGTTTCAGCGGCGGTCACCGCGGACGAAATGGTCTCGTAGTCGCGCATCTCACCCACCATGATCACGTTTACGTCTTCACGGAACGCAGACTGAAGTGCGGCGTGGAAGTCTGGCGTATCGATATGCACTTCGCGCTGATGGATGAGCGATTTCTTCTGCTCGAACACATACTCAACTGGGTCTTCAATCGTCACGATGTGCTCCGCACGTGTCTCATTGATGCGATCGAGAAGCGCCGCCAAGGTGGTGGACTTACCCTGACCCACCGGACCCACCACGAGAAAGAATCCTTGGGTTCTCTGGGTAAATACCTCAAGCACCGGCGGGAGGTTGAGCTCCGTGAAGCTGCGGATTTCGCGTGGGATGAGACGCATCGCGATAGCGACCGTGCCCTGCACGACGAATCCGTTCACGCGGAAGCGATTGCCATCCGTGTGCTTCAACGAGAAGTCGACTGCCTGTTCGTTTTCAAATTTCGTCCACTGCGCCTCAGGCACAATCGACTTCAACATGGCTGCAGCGTCTTCCGCCACAATGGGAGGCTCCTGCACGAGTGGCACGAGTGCGCCGGACACGCGAATGATAGGGGGCGAACCTACGGAAATGTGGAGGTCCGATCCGCCCTCGCGGACGACGGTATCAAGAAACGTTAGGAGGCGTGTTGCTTGAGCGCTCATGCGGTTTTGGTTTCTATTATCTTAATAGTTTCAGCGAACACTTCTGACGGAATGGCTGACGCCTTGATGATGTAGCCATCTGCTTTGAATTCCTTTGCGCGATTAAGGTCGGCATCCTGACCCTGATTGGAAAGAATGATTATCTTGGCGGTTGCGGCGAGCTGTTCTTTGCGGATGGTTTCGAGAATATCGAAGCCCGAGAGTCCTGGCATGACGATATCGAGGAGGAGCGCGTCTGGTGCAGGCTTAGTCCGGAGCGCCTCGAGAAGCTCCTCCCCTTTCGAGAATGCAGTTACCTCGTGTCCCGCGGCCTTAAATTTAACCGCATACATATCGAGCAAAAAACGATCATCGTCTACGAGATAGAGGCGGTAGGTGTTCATGCGGGTTCTGAAACGGGTAACTCCTCGGTTTCCTCGACATCAAAGAAGGTGCCGCCCAAGGTGTTGACCTCCTCAAACGGAATCTCCCCTGCGAGTGCCTTCATGATAGCATCCTCGCGCATCGTAAACATGCCTTTTGCACGCGCTGCAGCATGCACGTTCTCTTCCTGAGGCGTCGTGAGCACGACGTGCTCAAGCTCCTTGTCCATTTTCAAGAACTCGAACACCGCAAGACGTCCACGTGTACCGTTCGGACAATCCGGTGTCGGAGTCGCGTAGTAAATATCTTTGAATTCGGGGATCTTGGCGCGCGATTCGGGAGGTAGGTCCGCAAATCCCTTATCAAGCATGGTGCGAATGGACTCTGAAACGGGCACCGCGCGACCAGCACCCGGACAGAGTCTGCGCACGAGACGCTGACCCACCGCCGCAATCAACGTCGGTGCAATAAGGAAGGGGTCCACACCCATGTCGATCAAGCGCGGAATCACACCGGCCGCAGTGTTGGTGTGAATCGTGGAGAACACGAGGTGACCGGTAAGGGCCGCCTGAACGGCGAGCTGGGCAGTCTCTTTGTCGCGGATCTCTCCCACCATGATGACATCCGGGTCCTGCCGGAGGATGGTGCGGAGTCCGGATGCAAAGGTGTAGCCGATTTCTGGATGGACCTGGGACTGGCTGATGCCTTCCATGTTGTACTCGATAGGGGCTTCCAAAGAGAGCACGTTCGAGCCTTCTTTGTCCACTTCGTTAAGCATCGAGTAGAGGGTT
>CAYIKA010000054.1:0-3327 GCA_964363905.1 uncultured Candidatus Saccharibacteria bacterium | reverse complement strand
ACCACGCTCTCACTCAATACGAACGAGACTGCGACGTGTAAGTACAGCACGAGTGCGTCGACTGCCTACGGCTCAATGACTAATACGTTTGGCACCACCGGCGCGACGTCGCACTCAACCACGGTCTCGGGTCTCTCTTCCGGAAATAGTTACACGTACTATGTCAGGTGTACGGACGGTAGTAGTAACCCCAACACCGACGATTACAGCATTAGTTTCAGTGTCGCAACGACGCCTGATACTACTGCACCAACACGTTCAGCAGGTTCTCCAAGCGGCACGCTTTCTTCAGGAGTTACCTCGGCTGACCTCACGCTCACCACTGACGAAGCGGCAACCTGTAAGTACGAAACCACCGCGTCGACTGCGTATGCTTCGATGGCAAACACGTTCGGTACGACCGGATCGACCTCGCACACAACGACCGTGACTGGGCTCTCCGCAGGCAGCTACACCTACTACGTACGGTGTATGGACGGTAGTTCTAACGCCAACACCGACGACTACTCGATCAGCTTCAGTATCGCGGCATCTTCCGGAGGTGGAGGAGGTGGTGGCGGGGGAGGGGGTGGCGGAAGCTCGTCATCCTCAGGCAGCGGTTCGTCCGTTGTACCGCCGGTAACTGGTAGTGGCATTGGTTCCATTACGACCACCCTCAAACTCGGTTCGACCGGCTCCGAAGTGACGACTCTTCAGAGGTTCCTTATCCAACAGGGATACTTGAAGGTGGGTGGCGACAGCGGCGTATATGACCCGAACACCCAAATCGCCGTTCAAAAATTCCAAGTGACCTACGGTCTTGTCGCAAAAGGTACACCCGAAACGACGGGCTACGGCGCGGTAGGTCCTCAGACGCTCGCAAAGATAAACCGCATCACTGCAGCTGCAGGCGGCACACCACTCTCAACAGGAACGAATAATTCACCTGACGTCACCGCCCTCATGATTCAGCTCATTCAGTTACTCACGACCCTCCTCGGACTTCTTCAGGCCAAGGCTGCGGCAACGATTGCGGCGTAGTACTGCCGACGTGCGTCCATAATCATTTCCTCATCTATAAGTGATAAAATATTGCTATGAGCTACCTCGAAAATATAGAAAAGGTCACCCTTGAAAATAAAGATTTTAGACGCGTTCTCTATACCTCTACGAACACCCAGCTGGTGGTCATGAGTATTCCTCCGGGCGAGGATATTGGCGAAGAAGTGCACGATCTCGACCAGTTCATTCGCGTTGAAGCGGGCACCGGTAAGGCGGTGCTCGACGGCGTCTCGCACAACATTGCTGACGGAAGCGCTATCGTGGTCCCCGAAGGCACCCGCCACAACATAATCAATAGTTCGGACACCGAGGCTCTCCAGCTCTACACACTCTACGCACCACCCGACCATAAAGATGGGGAAGTGCATCACACCAAGCACGATGCAGAAACGCACGAGGAGCCGTTTGACGGGGAGACGACGGAACCTTTGTAGTTCGGTATAATTGAAGCCATGGGGAAGGGGCGTACTTCCACCTATTTTCAGCATACCTACTTTCTACTTATGGATTCATCGCAGGGAAAAGCTTTGTTCTGGATTGGCTTTATTACGCTTCTCGGCCTCGCCGCATACGCGGTGTGGGGTACGGCTCACAAGGCAACCACGACCGACGACGGCCAAGTGAACCTTTTGGTTCCCGTATCAGAAAGCGATCACCGTGCTGGCCCTATGGGCGCACCGGTCACTATTGTTGAGTATGCTGACTTCGAATGCCCGTCATGTCAGGCATACGCGCCCGTGCTTTCCCAGCTCGTAAAGGAGTACCCGCAAAATGTGCAGTTCGTGTATCGCTATTTCCCGTTGCCGCAGCACCCAAACGCGGTGCCGTCGGCACGCGCTGCTGAAGCGGCCGGACTTCAGGGCAAGTTCTGGGAAATGCATGATCTTCTTTTTGCTAATCATGCAGAGTGGGAGACACAGACCAATCCTTCGGAGGTGTTCAAGAAGTATGCGACACAGCTCGGACTTGATACGGCTCGTTTCGAGACGGACTACACCTCAAAGGCGGTTATCGATCGCGTAAGCAAGGATGCAAACGATGCGGCGACCAACAAGCTGAGCTACACCCCGACCATTTTCTTGAACGGTGTGCGTATTCAAACCCCCGGCACCTACGAAGCACTCAAGGCAGCCGTCGAAGCGGCCATGAAGCCTGCTACGACAACCCCCTAGCACGTCATGACGCAGACCATGGGGAGGGGAATGTTCTTCGCACTCGCACTCGCAACCCTCATTGGGTTTCTTGACGCGCTGTACCTCACTATCACGCACTACGCGAATACCGCCGTCCCTTGCTATGTAGGTAGCTGCGAAAAAGTACTCACGAGTAGCTATTCAGTTGTGCTCGGCATTCCGATTGCGGTGTATGGGGTAGTGTTCTATCTCGTCACCCTTGTCCTGCTTGCGTACTACTTCGAATCAAAGAAACCTATTGCACTCACGCTCGCGCTCCTTGCTACTCCCTTTGGCTTTTTCGCGTCCGTGTATTTCTTTGTGCTTCAGGCGTGGATCATACAGGCATGGTGTCAGTACTGCATTCTCTCGGGCATCACATCGACCCTTATGTTTGGTATCGCACTCGTTCATTACGTAAAAGGTATAAAAAAAGATCGCCCGCGATTAGCGAGCGATCAATAAAATAAGGTACAGAGTTGCACTTAGGCGAGGGGAAGGGGGCGTAACACGCGCACCTCAACTATCCTGGCCGTGCGATATCGATTCTTTAGAGTCGTTTCCTTGCCACCGGCAGGGTCGATGATCGCAAGATCGTTCGGAAGCACGTGAGTCACAAGGACCCAGTGTTCCCTAAAGCGTGGCCCGGGATCCCGGTCCAACTTGAGAGCGACAAACTTGCCACTCGCAAGATAGCTTCTGATGGGATCGTGTAGACCCCGGTCTCGCGTGCGCGAGACGGTGATGCGTCGCTCGATCATGAGCGGCACAGCCCGGTGGATCTGATAACTCAGAAGACCACCCTTTGCGATAAGACCTTTCCGTCTGAATGCCGTGACCAGTTGGCCAGGATTCATAGGTTTGCCTGCCTGAGTCGCTGCCATGGCGTAGACCGAAGCGAGACACCCTTGACCGCTGATGGTGCGAAGGCCGAGACGGCTTTTTCCCCAGAGCGGATTGCCCTGGGCATATACCACGTACGTCGGGGTGATCGTAGTCTGCCGCGCACTCGTCTGTGGCGGCGGAAGGATGTATACCGCAAGGAGCGGTAGGGAGCGTGCGGGGGGAGGTGCTTGTTGTGCATAGCCGGTCCCCGCAAACGCGAGGAACACTA
>CAYIKA010000053.1:0-3356 GCA_964363905.1 uncultured Candidatus Saccharibacteria bacterium | reverse complement strand
GCGGGGGGAGGTGCTTGTTGTGCATAGCCGGTCCCCGCAAACGCGAGGAACACTAGGGCGCACAAAAACACTCTCATCGCACTTCTCCGTGATGGTTTGAACAAAGGGTTCTGTACCTGGTGTATCACAGATTTACCTGTTTTGTCAACAGGTCGGTATATACAAACGGGGCAGCCTGGTGGCTGCCCCGTGAAGGTGCTAACGCGCGCTAAAGCGTTGGTATGCAATAGCAGCCATGGCGCGCTTTAGTCTCCTGGAGGACGCTGAGTGCTCAGTGAAGTGAGCGACGCCAAGCTTTTGGTAAATGTGAACAACTGCGTTAGTTACGTTTGCGTCGCTCGGAAGTCTCAACTGATCAAGGATCTCTCTATTGTTCAGACCCTTAGCCAACTGCTCCAAAACACGCGTTTGACCCATGGTGAGTTCTTTGCAAAGAATGGCCATCCGCGCAAATTCATTTTCAGGGACGAGGCGCATGCATTCCGCATAGAGCGAGGGTTCGGGGTAAGTCGCTTCCACTTCGTCTGCGTCAGGCTCGGCAACCTCCTCCACGAGCGACGGACCCCGTCCCGTGCGAAAGGGTGAGGAACAGCTCTTACAGAAGAGGGTATTCCTTGGATCGCCTGAGTAACGACCGCAGGCCTCTTGCGTGACCAGTCTCATCACCACCGCGCATTCCACTTGTTTGGCAATGCCTCGTCTCTTGCGGTAGAGGACGGGCGATACTACGTATGCTGGCATGTTCGTTCCCCATTCAATAGCGGTCTATCTCTGTGACAGTTATACAAAATAATCTAAAAATATCAAATTTTGTCCTCGCACCCCCTTTGACTGGCTTCATGTTGGTTCTGGTATCATAGACTCCTATGAAATCTAAGATCATCCTGGTAGTTGTATTGGTCCTGGTCGCGCTCCTTTTAATGGCCTTCGTGAAGCCCTGGCAGCCTAAGGCCGCAGACACTGCTGCGGCACGTGCGGTGCCTCTTTCTGAGCTCGGTGTTTCGGTCTCGCTTCCGGAGGGTCTCACCGGTCTTGCGGTTGCGACCTCAACAACCCCTGGACTCGGTACCGTCGTCCACCTGGCAATACCGGCAACTGACACGACGCAGGCCTGCGAACTGGGTGTCTACTACGATGTACAAAAAAGCACGCTGGGTACGCCAGAAGCGCGCTGGACCAAGGAACAACTAGATGCGGCTGCGGTAGTGAATGGACAGGTACCGCCCCAGGCAAAGGAATTCGAATGGTTCTATTTCGTATTCGAGCCAACGCAGGCAACCTGCGCGACCGATACCGCACAGGTAGCGGTGGAGAATAGTCTTCGTCAGGCGCTTTGGATTGGGGTCGCAACCGCGGTGCAGATTCCTGGCACGACCGCATCGGTAGGCATCGAGGAGTACGTGCGCGCCCATATTAGTGACCTTTCCCCGGTGGATCCGGTACTCGGGGGAACATTTATGGTGACTGACGTTGTGGCTGCTAACGGAGCCGGAAAGGTGAGCTACGAAGACGGCCACAACGCACACACGGCTTCGTTCACCTATACAATTAGTGCGACGGGCGTGCCCTCGGTGACGAATTTTACTGTTCAACCATAACCCCGGAAAGAATACTGACTACACGTCGTCATACTTCATGTGACCTTTAGGGGAGGTTTTGTTATTGTTAACCACCATCATTTTATGACTCGGACACTTACTATCGCGTTTCTCGCCGTACTCCTGGTCGCAGCGCTCGGCGCCATTTGGTATTCGCTCGGCATGCCCGGGGTCGGTCCAAAACCTCCTGAGACCAGTCTCTACAAAAACACACGGTTTGATTACCAGTTTACCTATCCCCGCACCTACACGCTTGAGGAATATACCAACCGGTATGTGACCCTCGGAAACGACAGCAGTAAGGGGCGCACTGAAATGGTATCGTCGAGCGTCCTTCAGTCAGAAGAGGGGCAGTTCTATCCGACCTTCGGCGCCTTTCTCACCAATCGTCTCAGTCTGCTCTGTGCTGCAGACAGTCCTGATAAGACCTATGAATGCGCAACCGTAGCGGAGCGGACGCCCATGCGTAACGGGACCGGTACTTTTGTGACGGAGTACTACTTGAACCTTGTCGTCCACACGACCGCAACCGGTGCGACTGAGACCAAGCGCTACGGCCCACTGTACGTGTTCGACATCAGCAAAGACAATCTTGATTCAACGTACTCCGCACTCATTGTGTATCCTCCCGTCGCATCCTTTGACGCGAACAAAATTGACGAGGGTATCGTGAAAAAAGTTGCGGACCGCATTTCGTTTACGGGTCAGACGCAGCCCGCAGCACCAGCCGACTTCCCAAAGCCCGCGTCCACAGGAGCCAAGGTATCCCCCTAAGGACGGCTAGAGACTCCGGTACAATATATGCGTAACCCTTAACGCATATCCATGAAAAAGCTTATAAATTGGCACGCGAATCCGAAGCTTGCTTCGTTCGCGCCGTTTGTTCTCCGTGTCGCAACCGGTCTCGTCTTCTTGATGCATGGCTGGCAGAAACTGCAGGGAGGTATTCCTGGAACCGCAGCCTTCCTTGGCATGCTCGGATTCCCGGTGCCCTCACTGTTCGCAATGCTCCTCATTGCTGCTGAAGTAATTGGCGGTGCACTGCTTATCCTTGGTCTCTATACGCATCACGCGGCAAAAATTCTTGCCTTTGTGGCACTCGTCGCATTCCTCACGGTGCACGCGACCAAAGGATTCTTTGCAGGCAGCGGTGGGTATGAGTTCATCATGCTCCTCTTCGCTGCAGCAATCTCACTTTCGATCACTGGCCCTGGCCGTTGGTCGCTTGCGAGCGCGCTCGGCAAAAAATAGGTCGCTCGGGTGTTCCCTACAAAAGTACGGAATAATCCGCTCGGATGCTTCGTAGCGGAAGTACGAGATAATTTTCTGCTGAAAATTTCTCTCACGCTCGCCTCGACAGGCTGCGCGAGCCTTCCGCTACAAAGCACCCTCGCAGGAGGGAAGAGAGAAAAGAAAGATCCGCGAGAGCGGATCTTTTCCGTTAGTAGACGTCGCCGAGCACGGGGAGGGAGAAGAGTTTCGGGCGCTTCTCTGCGTTAAACAGGGAGCGAGGCCGGTACTTCGAGGCGCTTCCGACACCATTTCCTTCTGCAGACTTTTTGCGGGCGATTATGGCTTTGGCTGAAGATCCGAGGTAGATGCTGTCGCGTCCGAATTTTTCTATAAGGGTGTCGACTTGTTCAAAGATGCGACGCCTGCCTTCGGTGTGGCCAGGCGCGGCAAATAGATCAAGTTGTTCGGGCAAGGCTTCGCGAAGGCCTAGCAGGGTAATGCCTGTGGTGCGGTAGCGCATGCCTT
>CAYIKA010000052.1:0-3364 GCA_964363905.1 uncultured Candidatus Saccharibacteria bacterium | reverse complement strand
CCTTAAATGGGTTTGGGCACGAGTACTCAACCATCACGCGCTCACCGATCTGCGCATCTCCCTTCCCCCACCCCGCGTCCTTCGCTGCGTTCGTAATTATTTCAGTGACTGTACTTGGCGCGAGACGAATGTTCACAAAACCTGGACCTGCTACTTCAACAGACGTTACCAGGTCGCCGAGCGACTCGTGAATCAAAGGCACAAGACTTTCAGCCACCTCTTTCGGATTCTTTCCGAGCGCCTTGGCGGCCGCGAGTGCGGCGTTAGTCGCGAAGTCGCCGTGAGCGAGGTCCGCCGGCCATTCGACCGCAAAGGAAGTGCCCTCGGCCCGGTGGGTACGGAGCGCGTCTTCAACGGCAGTACGGATGCGGTCATGCATTAAATGGAGTCTACCAAATAAAAAGCCCGCCGAGGAGGCGGGCTCTTTCTTATAGGAGATTCGTGTATTAGTGATTGTTCTTCACCTCACCGTTATCGTGAGCGCCGAACCACTTGAAGATAGGCATGTCAGTTACCCAAGTCTTCCAGTCCTTCACTACTGGCGTGCCGTGTGCGGCTGCGCCGAGACTGATTTTGGTAGCACTAAGTACATGCGACCCTGCCTCTAGTGAGCCGGATGCCACAATCGTGTCACCGACTTCAATGTCAGCAAACGCACCGCCGACGATGCTCGCATCTTTCGAATTGATGGTGAGCGTACCGTCATGCTTGGTAGTAAGCGTGAGGGTGTGCGCATCCTCATTAATCGATGCGACGGTGCCACTGTACACCGCAAAAGAATCAGCATGCGACCAATCCTTCACCACGTTCGCATCAACGGTAAACGCATTCGCGCTTTCGTCGATGGTACCGCTGAAGCTTACGAAGTCTCCGGACTTGATGCCAGAAAGACCCGTGGTAGCGCCACCCTTAGTGACGAATTGCGTATTGGTGTCCGTGTGTACGGTCCAAGGGACCGTGGCACTTCCCCACACCGTGCGAGCGGTAATAGTTGAACCATTCACTCCCGTCACTTCTGCACCGCGTACGACTGCATTTCCGTTATCGTTAATGGTAACTTCGAGCGTTGAACCGACATTGTGCGCGTTTGGTGTTGCCGCTTCTGCGTTTTGCGCGAAGGCGAACATGAGACTTCCCACAATAGCGAGTCCCGCCACAAGCACACTGGTAGATTCAAGAACTAGTTGAGTACGTTTTGTCATAAGTAGATATGGTTAGGTCATCATGCGACCACCCTTAGTAGACGGGTAGAGCGCGTGATCATTACCTCCGCAGATACTTTTGAGTGCGAAAGATGAAGGATTTCTGAACTATACAAATGACTCAGGAACGGGGTGTAACAGCGCGATTTCCGTAATGCGTTCTTTTGCAGATGCGACTGCTGCATCATCGCGCTTCGTAAGGACTTCGAGCATGATGCGTGCAACTTCTTTTACATCCTCTTCAACAAACCCTCGTGTAGTTATTGCAGGTGTCCCAAAGCGTATACCGGAGGGATCAAATGGTTTACGCGTATCACCTGCAATAGAATTCTTATTGAGCGTGATGCCGGCGCGATCAAGAAGCGTCTCTGCTTCCCCGCCCGATATCTGGAGCGAGCCATATACGTCCGCAAGGATGAGGTGATTGTCCGTGCCGCCACCAATGAGGCGGACACCGCCCTCGGTGAACACGCGCGCCATTGCCTGTGCGTTACGCACCACCTGATGTGCGTATTCCTTGAACGCAGGCTGTGCGGCTTCGTGGAGCATGACGGCCTTCGCGGCAATCTGGTGCATATGCGGTCCGCCCTGAAATCCCGGGAACACACTTCGATCAATCAAAGTTGGAAGATTTTCAATCGTTTTCTCAGGTGCCTTAAGCGGCGTTGAGACAGTGCCCTTTGAGAGGATCATGCCGCCCCTTGGGCCACGCAGTGTTTTGTGAGTTGTCGTGGTGACAATATTGAATCCGTAATCAAACGGATTCTTAGCCGCACCTCCTGCGATAAGTCCTGCAATATGCGCGACGTCTGCCATTGCGACCGCATCCACTTCGCGCGCGATGGATGCAATCTTTTCCCAGTCGAGTTCACGCGAATAGCCGGAGAATCCCGCGAGCACAATTTTCGGCCGTGTCTTTTTTGCTACCTCGCGCATTTCGTCATAATCAATTTCACCCGTGTCAGGATTCTTCATGCCGTAGCGCACGAAATTGTAGAGCTTTGCCATGTAGGTCACCGGCGAGCCATGTGTGAGGTGGCCGCCATGCGCGAGATCCATACCAAGGATGGTGTCACCTGGTTCAAGCCATGCGAAGTACGCCGCGATGTTTGCGGCGGCTCCGCCGAGCGGCTGTACGTTTGCATGATCTGCACCAAAGAGTTTCTTTGCGCGCTCGATAGCAAGCGTTTCTATCTGGTCGGTGTACTCCTGACCGCCGTAGTAGCGCTTGCCGGGATAGCCTTCGGAATATTTATTGGTAAGCACAGAGCCCATTGCTTCGCGCACCGCTTTGGAAACGTAGTTTTCGGAAGGGATAAGTTCGAGTCCTTCGCGTTCGCGTTTCTCCTCGCCTTCGAGAAGGTCGTAGAGTTCAGCATCGTCGGTATGAATGTGGGAATAGGAATCCATGGTTCGGGAATAAATGAATAAATCGAAATCCGGGGCTCCTATCTCATAGTTCACTTAGTATGGCGCTCAATTTGCTCAGAGACAACTGTCCATAATTCAGCATGGATTGCCTCGCGCGTGCGCATATCCGTGCCCTTGGCGCATTCGATAATGTGCCAATTGGCCTCATGTGCAGCGAGCCAGTTTGCAGTGACGTGGCTTCGCATTAAATAATGCTGATCCTCCTCAACCATATCCCTATCCCCCGTGCCAAGTGCGGCATTTTTTTGCGCACGCTTTTGGGTAAGAAGGGTGAGGCTTACCGAAACCGGCACTTTTAGATAAATGATGGCGTCTGGACGTGGGATACCAAGTACCTCATGCTCCATTTTTTCGAGCCAGAGAAGAAACGCTTCTCGCTCCGTTTCGTCCGCAATTTTTCCTCCCTGATGAATTTGATTTGAACTTGAGAAACGATCTGCAATAACCACCTTCCCCTCTTCGAGCGCGGCGCACACCGACGGACTGCTCTCGAGACGATCAAGAGCGTAGAGAGACGAGGCTATTTTGGGATCCAGATGGACGAAGTCGCCATGAGCGCCCGCGAGACATTCTCCAATAAATGCACCGAAAAAGTTCCGATCATAGGCCGGGAAATCCATTTTTATGGATGGTATCCCTTTTGCTGAAAGTGCCTCACGCAAAAGCTCAGCTTGAGTGGCCTTTCCCGAGCCATCATTGCCGTCGAGCACAATAAACAGGCCCTTTTCCAT
>CAYIKA010000051.1:0-3404 GCA_964363905.1 uncultured Candidatus Saccharibacteria bacterium | reverse complement strand
CCCATGCAGTGGAAACATCATCGAATCTGGATTGTCGCACTTATCATCATTTCAGGTCTCGTGCTCGCGTGGTTTATGCTACGACCACAGCCCGCCGTCGAAACCCCCGCGCCTATAGATACGGCGACCACCTCACCGAACTTATCGGGTCGCTCACTCTATACCAACGGCGAATACGGTTTTGTCATCAGTTACCCAGACACTGCCCGGCTTGAGGAGAAGTTTGCGGCTCAGTACCACCTTGGTACCTATTGGCGTGCAAGTGCGCTTCCGGACGCTACGGGCACCCCCATCCTCGCGATTGTCAGCTATTCAACGGAGAGTGACCACTCGTATCCTCGCTACTACACCACGCAGGTGCGTCTCGGCGCCTCAACAGACCCGAAGGAAGTGGCAGGATGTTTGAAGGTAACGCCCAACCAGGGAGAGACCGCGCTTCCGGACGCTACATTTAACGGCACGACCTGGAAAGCATTTAGTTTCCAAAGCGCCGGCATGATGCAGTATGCAAAGGGTGTGTCGTATCGCACCATCCACGAAGGGAAGTGCATCGCGCTCGAAAAAATAGCGACCGGCTCAAGCTACCGTGATGACCCCGATAGTCCGGACGACGTGAGCGACGACGTACTAAACGCTCGGTACGAAAACCTGAGCGCGATCGTAGAGACGTTCACGTTCGCCCGCCCCTAAGTTGCATTCTTCACCAACCGTTAAGGTGCGTGCGGTATGCTTCAATTGTTACCCCCTTAATTAACCCTCATGACCATCATTCACTGGATTGTTACTGCTCTTGCTATCGGCATTGCTGCCTACCTTATACCGGGCGTTGAAGTAACCCTCGTGGGTGCACTCGTGCTGGCTATCGTGCTTGCACTCATAAACGTGTTTATCAAACCGGTGATCGGTCTTCTGACGCTTCCAATCAATATCATTACGCTTGGACTCTTCTCGCTTGTCGTGAATGCACTTTTGATTATCCTTGCCGGTATGGTTGTCCCAGGATTCGTCGTGACTGGTTTCTGGCCCGCATTCTTCTTCTCCATTTTGGTGGCGCTCATCAATACGCTCTTCGGTGGACTCGGCCGCAAGGCTGCGTAAATCGCATAGTGCGAAAAAGAACGGCCGACCCCGAGGGGTCGGCCGTTCTTTTGTGTACCACTGCGCATAAGCAATCCTCTATATACAAACTGTGCCGTATACTAAAACGTAATGGAGGGACCGATACGCCCGATAGCCTCACCCGAGGACGAGCTTGCGTACTTGCGTGCGCAAGTCGCTGCAAAAGAAGCAGAACTAAGCGAGCGCGATCAAACGCGGTCGCGTGAAGATATTGCGCACGAACGTATTGTGCACCATCGCGAATCGGAGCCTGCCGCTGTGCTCGCGCCTGAGTATCAACTTCCGCATGAGGAGGTGAATGCACTCGCGCTTGACCTCGACCCCGAGCAGAACGACGAGACCATGAACGAACTCCGTACCATCATGGAAACGAAGGGTGTTAAGAATGCCTTCGCGGTTCTTGAAAAACTGCAGAGCCCGCACCTGGAGGATGATTTCCACCGTTTCTTGGTGCAGTACCTTGTCGCCGGCATGCCACTACGTGGGATGAAGGAAAACGAGCCCGAATGGAAGGCGCTTCATATGACGCTCTACGAGGTGGCGCTTCCCGAAATGCAGGGAACTGATGAGGGAGGGCGTACCAAGACGTTGAAGGAACTCGTGTCTGCGATGGAGCAGTTCTATTCGGGTATGCTCTCGCTTGAGCGCGCCACGACTGGCGAGCCACCGTATTTCTCTATGGAGCTTGCGGTACCGGTAGATGCGCCGCATCTCATGTTTTATGTGGCGGTACCAAACACCCGCAGAGACCTGTTTGAAAAGCAGCTCCTCGCTATTTTCCCGAACGCGCGCATCCAGGTGCAATCAAACGACTACAACATTTTCCAGGAGGGTGGCTCAGCTTTTGGATCCTATGCAACACTTGCGGACAAGCCTTTGCTTCCACTCAAGGATTATGAAGACTTTGATTACGACCCGCTCAACACCCTTCTAAATGCGTTTGCAAAAATAGCGCCTGAGGGCGAAGGTGCGTCGCTGCAAATCATGCTGCGCCCGCACGGGTCGCACTACCTCGATCACTACAAGAAAGTGCTCCATGCGCTTCGTGAGGGTCAGCCGCGCCACAAGGCGTTTGCGCTCCCTGAGACCTTTGTGGGAGACCTTGCAAAGGAAGCGGTGGGAATATTCGCGCAGAAGCGCGACGCGCAGTACGACACCTCTAAGGCCGATCAGTCGGCGATAGAAGCGGTGGAGAAGAAAATAAGCGCGCCGGTCATCGAGACCAATCTGCGCCTCATTGTGTCGTCAGGAAATGCTACCCGTGCGCAGCAGCTTCTTTCGGAACTTGAGTCCTCATTCAATCAATTTGAAAACACGAAGGGCAACAGACTCGTATGGAAAGCAGCAGACCGATCAGAAGCTAAGAAATTGTTCCGCAATTTTTCCTTCCGCCTCTTTTCGAACAGTAAGAAAATCCCACTCTCACTACGTGAGGTGACGACGATGTACCACTTCCCACCAAAGGGTATCGAGTCTTCGCCACACCTTATGCAGTCGCGCTTTACGACTGCTGCTGCGCCCGTGGGTCTGCCCAATCAGGGCGTACTACTCGGTACCAACACGTTCCGTGGTGCGGCGACCGAGGTGCGTCTCGCGCCCGAGGATCGTCTCCGTCACCTCTACGTCATTGGACAGACCGGTACCGGTAAGACTTCGTTTATGAAAACGTTGATTGAGCAGGACATCAAAAACGGCGAGGGCGTTTGCTTCATCGATCCGCACGGCAACGACATTCTCGATGTGCTCGCGTCGGTGCCACCCGAGCGCTACGAAGACGTGATTTATTTTGATCCTGCCTACATAGAGCGCCCATTCGGACTCAATCTTCTTGAGTACGATCCAAGCCATCCGGAACAGAAAACATTTATCGTCAATGAACTCCTCGCCATTTTCCGCCGCCTGTATGGTGACGTGCCGGAGTCGATGGGTCCCGCGTTCGAACAATACTTCCGCAACGCGACCCTGCTTGTCATGGAGGATCCGGAGAGTGGCTCTACGCTCATGGATATTGGGCGGGTACTTTCGAACAAGGCATTCCGTGATCTGAAACTTTCAAAGAGCATGAACCCGGTCGTCAATCAGTTCTGGAACGAAATTGCCACGCAGGCAGAAGGTGAGGCATCGCTCGCAAACATCGTGCCGTACATCACGAACAAATTCGATGACTTTACGGCGAACGACTTCATGCGTCCAATTATTGGACAACAAGAGTCGTCATTTAAGTTCAGGGACATTATTGATGGCAAAAAGATTCTCCTCGTGAATCTCTCAAAGGGACGTCTCGG
>CAYIKA010000050.1:0-3464 GCA_964363905.1 uncultured Candidatus Saccharibacteria bacterium | reverse complement strand
CAGCTCACGATGCGTACCTTCCATGCCGGAGGTACGGCGTCGGTTGGTGGCGACATCACCTCGGGTCTCCCTCGTGTTGAGGAAGTTCTTGAGAAGCGCTCACCAAAGAACCCAGCGCTTGTTGCTAAGTCTGACGGTCTCGTTACTGAGATCAAGGAGCTTGGTCGCGACAAGGTTATTGTTGTTGCGGTTATGGCCGGACAGGAAAAGAAGAAGGGCAAGAATGACGGTACCGCCATTGAGTACGTCGCCACCTACCCTCGTATGCCGCTCGTAAAGGAGGGAGACTCGGTCACTCGTGGCCAGTTCCTCACCGACGGTTCTGCTGACCTCGATGAACTCTTCGAGTACGCAGGACGCTCTATCGTGCAGGAGTACATCATTGCGGAGACGTCGAAGATCTACGAGCTTCAGGGCGCCTCGGTGTCGCGTAAGCACCTCGAGGTCATCGTGAAGCAGATGTTCAGTCGCGCAAAGGTCACTGATACCGGAGATTCCGATTGGTCGGTGGGCGATGTGGTAGAGCAGTGGGAGTTCGAGGAGGAAGTGAAGCTCATGGAAGCTGACGGAAAGCTTCCACCGAAGGCTCGCGAGATGGTGCTCGGCATCAAGGAGTCAGCGCTCTCGCGCCGTTCATTCCTCTCGGCTGCGTCCTTCGAGCAGACCACCAAGATCCTTATCAATGCCGCCCTCAAGGGTAGCGTCGATACGCTCCGTGGTCTGAAGGAGAACGTTATCCTCGGTCGCCTCATCCCTGCAGGTACGGGCTTCAAGGGTTCGAAGAAAGCTGCGGCTATTGAAGCAATGCAGACCGAGCGCTTCCGTCTTCAGAAGATTGAAAACGATGCGCGCGATGCAGAAGCTGCCGCAATTGCAGAAACGGTCTAGCAATCCTCATAGATTTTTAGAACAACGCCCGCCTAGCGCGGGCGTTGTTCGTTATATGAAAGAAATGTACATGAGTGTCAATGGACCTGCGGCTTCACGCGTAAAGCGATACACTAGAAGGAAATGGCGGATACGGTAGAACTAGTCAAAGCGAAAATCTCCATTGTGGAGGTCATACAGCCCTACGTAAAACTCACCAAGGCAGGCAGGCTTTGGCGCGGGCTTTCACCCTTCAACAAAGAAAAGACGCCGTCGTTCTATGTAAACGTTGAGCGCGGGACCTATTATTGTTTTTCGTCTGGGCAGGGCGGTGATGCGTTTACCTTTATCGAAAAGATGGAGGGGGTGGATTTCAAGGGCGCGCTCAAAATTCTTGCTGAAAAGGTGGGGGTGCCGCTGGTGTATGAGCGCGGTGCTGCCGAAAGCAAAGGCAAACAGGACCGACTGCGTGAAGTGCTTGCGCGCGCAGAAGCCTTTTACACCGCAAACCTAGACCCTAAAGGTCCGGCGTACGAATACGCGCTTTCGCGCGGACTTACTGCTGAGTCAATACAGATGTGGGGTCTTGGCCTCGCCCCAGACTCGTGGCGCGTACTTCTGGAGAAACTTTCGGCTGATGGGTTTACGAACAATGAACTGCTTGCGGCAGGCCTCATCAAAGAAGCGGACGGAAAGTCAGGTACGTGGTACGACCGTTTCCGTAATCGTCTCATGTTTCCAATACGTGATTCTGCTGGAAGAACGGTGGCGTTTACGGGTCGTGCACTGGACCCGAACGATCAAGCCAAGTACTTGAACAGTCCCGAGACTGACCTCTACAAGAAGCACGAAATCCTTTTTGGCATGGATAAGGCCAAGGATGCTATTCGTACGCGCGCGTTTGCGCTTCTCGTAGAGGGTCAAATGGATCTCTTGATGCTGCACCAGATAGGATTCACCAACACGGTGGCGCTTTCAGGAACGGCGCTCTCAAAGGAACACCTTTCACTCATTAAGCGCTACGCAGATAACCTGATGCTTGCACTCGATGCTGACCGTGCGGGACTCGCCGCTAGTCAGAAAAATGCGATTGCGGCCCTTGCGGCAGGTATGCGCGTGAAGGCGGTCAGACTTCCGCTCGGCAAAGATCCCGCCGACCTCGCCAAAGACACGCCGCAGGACCTCACGCGAAGAATCAAAGAAGCAAAACCAATCGTTGAGTTTTTCCTTGAAACCCTCGCTGCTACCGAGTCCGATCCCCATCGCCTCATCCTTGAAGTTGAGCGCACCGTCCTTCCGCTTATTCGTGCTATCCAGAGCCCCATGGAGCGTGAGCATTTCGTTGGTGTTGCGGCACGCACCCTGGGTATTGGGGTAGATGCGGTACGCTCAGGTCTTGGTAAGTCAGAGACTATAGACCGCGGTCCGGCTCAGAGGGCACCTTCTACGGAAGCGGGCAGTGTACCGCTAAAGCTGACTCACAAGGAGCAGCGTCTAAATCTGATGCGGGCGACAGTGCTTGCATATCCAGAACTTGAGATTGCGAGAAGGATTCAAGAAGAGTATAATCGTATTAACGGCACACCGCTTCCAGAGGAGACTCTGGAAGAGCGATGGCTATTTGAGGCGGGACTTGCCTTCGGGGAGACGCCATCTGAAGACGCTGCGGACGACCTTATCCGCGAGTTCGAACGAATCGTTCTTATGGACAGACTTCGAGATGCCACGACTAAGCTTCGTGTCAGTGAAGCGTCTGGGGACGAACAGGCTATTTCAACTACCGTACAAGAGATACATACCATTTCAGAGCGACTCGCGGTGCTCTAGTGTCTCCTTTTTCTTATTCACTCGTTACTCACCACGGATATGGCTTCATCTACTAAATCCTCCAAAAAGAAATCTTCAGGGCCGGTAAAGAAGGCGGGTGCACGTGCTGCTTCAAAAAAAATGACAAAGAAACCTACCAAAAAAACGAGCCCCAAAAAGCCAGTAAAGAAGACTGTCAAAAAGGCGGTTAAGAAAGCTGCGCCTAAGAAAAAAGTTGCCGCAAAGAAGCCGGCAAAGAAAGAGCGCGCAATGGCCGTCGTGCGTGCTGCAGTAAAAGGCGTAAAAGCCAAGAGTGCGGCACAGGCTGCAGACAAGGCAGAGCAGCTCATCAAGAAGGGTAAAGAGCGCGGTTACATTACCTACTCTGAAATTTTGAAGGAGTTCCCGCACGTCGAAGACGATGTGAGTTTCCTCGACGAGCTTTACGAGCGCTTCACCGCGTCTGGTATCGATATACTCGAGGGTGGCATGCTCGAGGACAATACCGACCAGTACCTCGCAACCCGCAACATCAAGGGACGTGAATCAACGGGCTACGACTCTATCCAGATTTACCTACGTGAAATTGGTCAGTACCCACTTTTGACTGCGTCAGAAGAGCGCGAACTCGCAAAGCGCATCGACGCTGGCGAGGACGAGGCGCGCAATATTCTCGCCCGCTCCAACCTTCGTCTCGTGGTGTCTATTGCCAAGAAGTACGTAGGACGCAGTCCCGACCTTACGCTCCTCGACCTCATTCAAGAGGGTAATCTTGGTCTCTTCAAAGCCGT
>CAYIKA010000049.1:0-3495 GCA_964363905.1 uncultured Candidatus Saccharibacteria bacterium | reverse complement strand
TTCCCGGCAAGTCTCTCGTGGGTATTGAGGTGCCGAATGCATCGAAAGCAATGGTGGGTCTCGGCGGCGTCATTGCGGCTCCTGAGTGGAATGCATCGAAGAAGCCGCTCCTGGCCGCCATTGGTCGCGACATTACGGGTACGCCGCACTACGTAAACACGGCCAAGATGCCGCACGGACTTATTGCAGGCGCCACCGGCTCCGGTAAGTCAGTTGCTATCCATGCACTCATTACGTCACTCCTCTATAGGAACGGTCCGAACCAACTGCGCTTCATCATGGTTGATCCAAAGCGCGTTGAGCTCACGCTCTATAACGGTATTCCCCACCTCCTCACCCCGGTTATTACCGACCCTAAGAAAGCGATCATGGCACTTAAGTGGGCGGCAAAGGAAATGGATCGTCGCTACAACGTGCTCGAGCAGGAACAGGTGCGCGATATCGAATCGTATCACCAGACGATAGTAGAGCCTGCCAAGAAGCGTAAGGGTGAGGTGCCTGAGGCGATGCCGTACATCATCATCGTCATCGACGAGCTCGCGGACATCATGCAGACCTTCCCCCGTGAGCTTGAAGCAGGCATAGTACGCCTCGCCCAAATGTCGCGCGCGGTCGGTATCCACCTCGTACTCTCGACCCAACGTCCGTCGGTCAACGTCATCACCGGTCTTATCAAGGCGAACGTGCCGACCCGTATGGCGCTCCAGGTAGCAAGTCAGATTGATTCCCGCACTATTCTCGACGGACCGGGCGCCGAAACCCTTCTGGGCGCCGGTGACATGCTCTACATGTCTGCCGATATGCAGAAGCCGGTGCGTGTGCAGACGGCCTACATTTCCGAACAGGAAGTAAAGAAGGTCGTCTCCTACATCAAGCAGCACAATGCGGGGTCGCTTAATGCACTCGATCTTGGCGGTGGCACCGACGGCCGCGGCAATCATGAGCCAAACGATGCCATCATGCTCGCAACTGAGGACGACGATGTGGACGATGACCTCTATGCTGCCGCCAAAGAGGCAGTCGAAGAAGCAGGACGCGCCTCTACCTCCTACCTCCAGCGCAAACTGCGCATTGGCTACTCGCGCGCTGCACGTCTCATGGATCTTCTTGAGGAGAAAGGGGTCATTGGTCCCGCTGACGGGTCTCGCCCACGTGAAGTGATGGGTCGTGGTGGAGCCTCTCCAGCCGAAGCAGCGCCCGAAGAGGTGTTCTAGTCCGTGAGCAAGTACCTCATTGCCGCAGTACTCATCGTTCTCGGAGGCTACGGGTTCTTTAAGGCATTTCCCCTCCTCTCAGGTCCTGCCATCTCTATAGAGTCCCCTGCTCCCTACAGCGCCGCCTCAGGTGGCGACCTAGTCCTCACGGGTGTAGCCAAGCGCACCGAGACCCTCACCCTTAACGACGGCGTCCTCCTTATCGACAGCGGCGGCCACTTTTCTACTTCACTGACCCTTCCCCAAGGGGGCGCTATACTATCCCTGACTGCCCGTGATCGCTTCGGAAGGAGCGTCACCAAACGGGTCACCGTCACCAGCCTTTAAATCAATTACGTATGCCTGCCAAGAAATCCGCTAAGAAGAAAGTTGTAGCCGCTACCCCTGAAAGCGATACTCCCGAGACGGGAGGAGTAACTGATAAGCAGAAGTCGATTGATCTCGCGATCAAGGCGATTCAGACCAAGTTCGGTGACGAAGCCATCATGACCTACGGGTCAGGCAAGGTCGCTGCAATTCCCTTCATCCCTACTGGATCCTTGGGTCTTGATAACGCGCTTGGTATTGGCGGACTTCCCCGCGGCCGCATCATTGAAATATTTGGTCCTGAGTCTTCCGGTAAGACCACCCTCGCACTCCATGTGATTGCAGAGGCTCAGAAAAAAGGTGGCATCTGCGCATTCGTCGATGCAGAGCACGCCCTTGATCCGGAATACGCACGCAAGATTGGCGTAAAGCTTCCCGAGCTTCTTATTTCGCAGCCAGATACGGGTGAACAGGCGCTTGAAATAGTCGAGAGTCTCGTGCGCGCAAACTCAATCGACGTCATTGTCGTGGACTCTGTTGCCGCACTTACTCCAAAGGACGAGATCGAGGGAGACATGGGTTCCGCACAGATGGGTAAGCAGGCGCGCCTTATGTCGCAGGCACTGCGTAAGCTCACGGCCATCACCGCAAAATCAAATACGATCATCATCTTCATCAACCAGATCCGTATGCAGATTGGCGTGATGTTTGGTAACCCCGAGACCACCACCGGTGGAAAGGCGCTTAAGTTCTACACCTCAGTCCGTCTTGATATCCGTCGCATAGCCCAGATCAAGAAGGGTGAGGAAATTGTGGGAGGTCGCGTACGTGTGAAAGTGGTCAAGAACAAGGTCGCTGCCCCATTCAAAACGACTGAGTTCGATCTTCTCTACAACGAAGGTATTAGCCGCGAGGGTGAAATCATCGCGCTCGGCGAGAAGTACGACATCCTCTCGAAGTCAGGCTCGAGCTACAAATATGGCGAGGTAGCACTGGGCCGTGGGTACGATGCCACGCGCACGTTCTTGCGTGAGAACAAGACGATTGCGAATGAGATATTGAAGCAGATTCAAGCCAAGCTCAAAGAAGATTAGTCGCTCGCAGAAATAAAAGATACGCCGCCCCTCCTCCAGGGCGGCGTTCTTGTATGGTCGCCTCGTTACGAAAAACTGATGAGCACTTCGTTAAAATCAGTTTTTCTTCTCAGCTCCCTACAGAACTGCCTGCCTACGGAGAAACGTATCTTTTCTTTCTGCTCGCTCAGGCGGAGGGGGAAATTATGCGAGGCGTGGAGCAAGGCGAAGATTGCGGACACCGTCCGCAATGAGCCAAAGGAAGGCGGCAAGCGCGAGGACCGAGAGCGACTGAACGATGATGTCGGTGTTGGCAAATGCGGCGATGACAAAGCGAAGTACCGCCCCAATGTCAGCAAGCGACGGCATGTTTTCAACAACGCGCGCGACCCACACCTCCCTACCAATGCCCCAGACCGCAACGAGAAAGAGCACAACAGAGAGCGCAGTGGTAGAAGCAAACGGACGAAGCGCATGAATGGTGCGTACACGACGCATCACATTTTTGTGAATGAGGGATTCATTGGTCATGGTGTGTGGGTGGTATCAAATGCTTCTTTGAATAATTTCTTGGCGCGGTGCACTCGGGTCTTTACGGCTGATACACTCGAGGCCTCGAGCACGGCTATTTCTTCCTGACTCTTCCCTTCTATAAACTGCAGTCGAAGCACACGGGATGCAGCCTCGGGAAGTTTTGCGAGCGCGACCAATACTTCGCTTCTAATAGACAGGTCTTCGAGAAATGGATCTTCGGCACCAATACGCTCGTATGCTTCCGGCTCGAGTTCACCCGTACGCGCGCGATGGGTGCGCAGTTTCTGATACCGAGTGAATGCAAGACGCGTGAGGATGGTGTAGGCCCAGGACGAGAAGGAAGCGTTTTCCTGCGGCTGATAGCGGCT
>CAYIKA010000048.1:1395-3690 GCA_964363905.1 uncultured Candidatus Saccharibacteria bacterium | reverse complement strand
CTCTCCGGCGCTGACGTGTTCATTGGAGTGTCGGGTCCGAACATCATGACCGCCGCACAGGTCGCACTCATGGGTGAGCGCGCTATTGTGTTTGCACTCTCTAATCCAACGCCTGAAATCATGCCGGACGAGGCGAGGAAGGGCGGTGCCTTGGTGGTCGCGACCGGTCGCTCAGATTTTCCGAATCAAATAAATAACGCACTCGTGTTTCCGGGTGTGTTTCGTGGGGCTCTTGATAAAGGGGTCACGAAGATAACTGAAGCATCGAAACTGCGCGCCGCAAAAGCGCTTGCGGACCTCATTAAGACCCCGACGGCACAGAAGATCATCCCTGATGTGCTCCATAAGGGTGTGGTGCCTGCCATTGCCGCAGCGATTAAATAGCAGGAAGTGAGCGCTATACTGAATTTGTGAAAAAAGCCCGAACTACGAAGAGACATACGGGAGTGTATCCGTATATTTTGACGATCCCGGACCGGCTCTATCCTTTTAAGACCGAAATCAAAGGCAAATGGGTACGCGGTAAGCGTTCCTACGACCTTGCGCTTGCCAAGGCGAGGCGCAAACTCGGGCCCGGTCACTTTGGCTACAAGGTGCTCGCGTATCGTCAGGTGTGCCACTTGCTCGGTGCGCTCGCGCTCATTGTGGTCACGACCCTTCTTACTCAGGAGGTATTTGGTAGCGAAAAAGCCCTGTACGGGCTTCTTGCGCTTGCGGTTATGGGCGTAACCTTTCAGGAATTCTATCTCCACCCGAAATACTACGGACAATTGTGGCGAAAGAGTGTGGCCGACTGGTTCGTATGGGTCGCACCCATCGCTCTATTCGTGTTTCTCCACCTGCACTAGTCGCGCTGGATTGCTTCGCGCACGCGAGGAGCAACGGTTGCAAGCCACGCACGATCACGCACACTCGCAATTGCGTCAGCAAGTTCCCGAAACGATACCCACTTTGCGTCCTGCATTTCGTGTGAGGGATTGAGTGTGGCGTGCGGCACTGCAGCAAACAGGAACATTTTAATTACCTTCATTTCATCATGCGCTTCGGTGCCATCCTGGGCGAGGCGCGGCCGTTCGTATTCCCCCAAATCATCGAGCAGTTCGAGATTGTCGAGACCCGCTTCTTCCATAATCTCGCGGCGCGCAGCATCTTCATCTGACTCGCCCGGATCAATATGTCCCTTCGGAAACATCCACATGTGGCTGTTGCGGCTCTGCACGAGCGCAACGGTGCCTCCATCGCCGATTACAATGCCTCCCGCAGAGCGCGTGCGTACAGATTCCATAGCTAGGTAGTCGTACTCCTCGGATAGTAGTGCACCAGAAGCGCAGCAGCCGAGAGTGCAATCGACAGATCACGGAAGAGAATTGGGAACTGTGCGGGAGAGGTCATCACGATGAGTACGAGGATAATGGCCGCAAGTCCTGCAGGAATCCAGGGGCGCTTGCCAAAGATAATCCAGAACGCGATGAGTGCCTCGAGGACCCCAAACGTGTGCAGGAGTACAAGCTCGTGGGGAGCTACAATGTCCGTCATAAATGCAGGGAAGTAGCCGATCCACGAATAAGGATCGATGATCGCCGCAACGGGTGGATACAGGAAGGCGAGCGCGACCGAGAGTCGCAGTAGAAGCTCGAAGAGCGGTAGACGCTTGAGTCTCATGAGACTACTTAACGACGATCGTGCCGTTATCAGCTGCGCGAACGTGGTTGTGATAGTTAAAGGTACCTGCCTTGGTGAAGGTGAACGAGTAGCTGCCGCCGTTTGCTGCTGCCTTACACTCATCAAACGAAGTGCCCGTAGCGCAGTGCTGCTGAAGCGAAGTGCCGTCGTACTGCGTATGGGTAGGGTGCGCATCTGAGGCAGCCCACATGGTGCGCGATGACTGATTCATAAAGGTGACGGTGTCACCGACTTTTACTGAGAGCGATGAGGGGCTAAAGCCCTGATCAGAGTAGGTGATGGTGTGTGTCGCTGCGCCAAGAGAAACGCCCACTGACGCGCCTACAGTGCCCGAGGTACCCGTGGTGCTGGTATCAGACCCCTTCGTCCCCGTTGTTGTATCGGTTGAGGAAGCGGCATTCATGCCTGAATCAATGTCGTTGTCCGTATCGATAGTGGAGCCTTTCTGCATAAAGGCGAACCATGCCCCTATGCCAATGAGTACGATAATGAGAATTATCCAAAGCGCTTTTGTATTCATAGAAAATAGTTTAAAGGTAAGTACCTCGACATTGTATACCCCAAGCAATTGCAGGCACGGTAGGGACGTGCCCTCTGGGGGTTAGGTCATGA
>CAYIKA010000048.1:0-1295 GCA_964363905.1 uncultured Candidatus Saccharibacteria bacterium | reverse complement strand
ACCTGTCCGCCCGTCGTAATTGCAGCACCTGCTGGCTGAGGTGATGCGTTGGGGTGTGAGCTTTGGAAGCCAATATTGAAGAGCGTGACTACCGCGGCCGCGTTTGTAGAGATATCGAATCCGGCCGCCCTCCACTGCGCAAGCACCTCCTTTATATAGAGTGCGGTATAGAGGTAGGAGTAGTAGTGGTCTTTCGGATCGGTCAGACGCGCGTAGAGCGCACTGTCATGGTTTGTGCCTGCAGGGTACGCAAGGAGCGTTGCGGCTTCGGGTCCGGGATAGAAGGGTGATGTGGTGTCGCTTGCGTACTGTTCTATTTGGTTTGCGGTCTCCTGCTTAATACCCGATACCCCGAGCGAGAACTGGGAGAGGGAACCGAGTATTTTAAGTGGTTCAAAATAGCGTTTGAATACTTCGCGTTCCGAGGTGAAGAATCGTATCTGTTCGGGGATAACGACTGCGGCAATAAGACGTGGCGAAACCCCGGTCTCCTTCGCTACGCGTGCAATAACCCCTGAATCTTTCTCAAGGCCGCCTTTCACCACAGCCCATTCCGGCGTTTCGTTCCAGGAGCAGGCTTTTACTGCCTTGTCTGCGCAGGGCTGGCTTTCAATAGGTGTTGCTACCGCAGCAGGACCGGCTCCGCCCTTCTGCCAATTGAGGCCTGTCGTAAAGAAAGAATTGCGCTCCATGCTTGATCCGCGCACGTTCAATAGATTGAACTGCATGGCGATGAATACGGTCGTGAAGAGAAGACCGATGAGGGCGAAAATCGCGGCAATTATAAAGAAAACGGTCTTAATCCACCTCGGCATATTGCTCTAGTTATACAGGATTTGAGAGGGGAGGGCGAGATTCGGGACGAGCTTTGGTCAAGCGAAGATTGGATCCTTACAGGATCAGTTCAGGTTGCGGATCCGCAAGCCCGCGGATGCTCGCAACCTTTTCGAATCTCGCCTGTCTGGCTCCCAGCCAGACTCGTCTCCTAAAATTAAAAAGCGCCCGATGGCGTTTTTAATTTGGGTAGACGGCGAGATTCGAACTCGCGAGGGGCTATTAACCCCTACCTCGTTAGCAGTGAGGCGCTTTCGACCACTCAGCCACGTCTCCAATTTCTCTAAATTAGCATTTAGAGCCCATTTGCGCCAAGAAAAGCCTAGTGCGCGAGCGCGAGGGGGTATATATGGAGCGCTCCGGCCTTCTGAAGCGCAGTCACTGCCGCAGCGAGCGTGGCGCCGGTTGTCGTCACGTCGTCCACCACTATATAGGTAACGTTCGGGTCAACCGGCTCCTGT
>CAYIKA010000047.1:0-3728 GCA_964363905.1 uncultured Candidatus Saccharibacteria bacterium | reverse complement strand
GCATACCCCTGAGCTTCGTACCGTTTCGCTTCCAGCTCACTCCACACTACGTGGTGGTGTTCTTCATTGAAGGGCGACGACGTGAGCTTGAACTCCTCATTGTTGATAAGGACAGTGTTCACGACCACGTCTCGAAAATATAAGTGCTTGGTCCCCGCAGGGATTCCCTTGAGCAGACTTACATCCCGAGTCATAACAAACACCGGTGACGTTCCGAACGCAGGATTCTCAGGATTCGGGGCAAACGTTACGATGGGGCGGATAACAGAAAAAATGAGCTTGGCTCTCATGAGCTGTATCCTCTCGGAGTTTGATTGAAGTTCTGGACAGAACCTACCACAGACGGCAGAAAGGTTCCAATAAAAAATCCACTTGGGTATACTTAGTCTATGACTGAATATCTTGATGTCATTGATGAATCGGGAGAAAAGACGGGACAGGCCGTCTCGTACGAGGAAGCCCACGAAAAGGGAATCCGGTATCGCACCGCGCATGTGTGGTTTCTAAATTCTGAAAATCAGCTCCTGCTTCAAAAACGTAACAGTACGAGGCGTGCATACCCTAATCACTGGGACATTTCTGCGTCCGGACATATCTCTGCAGGAGAAACGAGTATCGAAGCGGCGAGAAAGGAGACGAGGGAAGAGCTCGGTCTCGATCTCCCCGACTCATCCTTTGAATTACTCTTTACCGTACAGGAACACGTCACCCTAAACGAAGATTCCTACATCGCAAACGAATTTCAGGATGTGTATCTCGTGCGCAAGGATCTGAATGTTGAAGCTTTTAATCTTGAAGCGGAAGAAGTGGAGAAGGCTCGCTGGATTAGTCTGGATGAGTTTCGCACATGGATAGAGGGACAGGGTGAGCCACTCGTGCCGCACAAAGAAGAACACGCTCGGCTTCTCGCCGCGCTCGCATAAAGAATCCCAACGAAAAGCCTAGCAAAGCCGCCGGACGTGTCCGGCGGCTTCTTTCTTTCAGTGCGGTAGTATTGATGCATGGAAAAGACCCTGCCGGAATTGGAAAAGGCGCTCGCGAAAAATGCGAAGGCGAAAGCGGCGTGGAAAGACCTCACGCCCATCGGGCGTCGCGATTTCACGACGTGGATACAGTCCGCAAAGCTGCCGGAGACCCGCAAGCGAAGAATGGAGCGAACACCGAGCATGCTCCTCTCCGGAAAGCGCCGCCCCTGTTGCTACGCGATTGTGCCCTCGAATTTGTACAAAGCGCTCGATAGTCTGCCCAAAGCGAAAGCCACATGGAAGACGCTGACGCCGGATCAGAAGCGTGACTTCGTCGACTGGATCGATAGCGCAACAAGCCCGGAGGCGCGCATGAAGCGTATCGAAAAAACCTGCGTGCTCTTGTCGCAGGGAAAGCGTCGTCCGGCATAACGAAGCGTTCGTGCGTATAGTAGTGGAGTGAAAGAAACCCCAATTGTGTGCGTAGTAGAGAGGGAAGGCAGGCATGGATAATCACACACTCGATACTGACGAGGAGCTTGTCCGCTTGTCTCTACGGGATAAGCAGCTCTTTGGCGTGCTTGTTGCGCGCTACGAACATAAACTCTCTTCCTATATATATCGACTGGGGAAGCTGGGGCAGGAAGACATTGAAGACCTGCTCCAGGAAATCTTTCTGAAGGTCTACCAAAACTTAAATGGATTTGATCAAAGTTTGAAATTCTCTTCGTGGATCTATCGCATCGCCCACAACGAGACGATGGTGTTTTTCCGGCGCCGGCGTATCCGCCCGCACGGACACCTCATACCGGACTCAGAAGAGGTGCTGGCGCAAATGGCCTCCGAATTCAATCTCGCGCGCGACACGGAGGTACATCACGATGCGGAACTACTCGCGGCGGCGCTTGAAAAACTTCCGGAAGAATATCGGGAGATTCTGGTCTTACAGTTCTTCGAACACAAGAGCTATGATGAGATTTCAGATATTCTTGCACTGCCGCCGGGGACGGTGTCGACGCGTATACG
Source organism: uncultured Candidatus Saccharibacteria bacterium (assembly GCA_964363905.1). Classification (GTDB taxonomy): domain Bacteria; phylum Patescibacteriota; class Minisyncoccia; order Phycocordibacterales; family Phycocordibacteraceae; genus C7867-001. The sequence continues at coordinate 1,737 of CAYIKA010000047.1, read as the reverse complement.
TCGTGCGAAGAAGCGTATAGCGGACGATCTACGTGCTCATGGCTACGTCTATGGATAATCAAAAAACTATTTCCGAAAAAGTATTGAACCGCATCATGGATGCCAAGACCGCGCCGCGCTCTCGGTTGTATTTCATGCTGCGCAATTCTGGCATGTGGCTTTTGGCGTTCCTCTCAATTGTGCTCGGAGCGCTTGCGATATCCTCATTTATTTTCCGCGCGGTAAACACCGGCCCCGCGCTACGTCCGGGTCTGCCTCCCATTCCCGAAATACTGCTCGCGGTGCCATTTCTCTGGATTATCTGTATTGCGGTGTTTGGCTACTTAGCCTACCGGGAAGTGCGGTCGACCAGACGCGGTTATCGCTATGAGCTGACGACACTGCTACTTGCAACCATACTCGCAAGTGGTGCACTCGGCATTGTGTTTTATGCAACGGGAGTTGGCTTTATGCTCGACCGCGCTGCGGCACACTATCTGCCATTTCATACGGACCTCGAGCGCGTGCAGCGCGATCGCTGGCTTGCGCCGCGCGAAGGATTTTTGGTGGGCGCGGTCCGCCTTCAGGAAGACGAGGACACCTATATCCTTCAGGATCCTGAAGACATCGAATGGACCATCACGTTTGCAACGACTATACCTGATGAAAAACTTGATCGCCTTGAAGAAGGACAGCGCATTGGTGTCGAAGGCGAAATTCTCGATATAGAAGCGCACACCTTCCTCGCATGTGACATTCGCTCGCTTGAGTTTGAGGGACGCGGATTTGTGCCACCGCATACTCCGGGTGAAAGAAAAAATCTCCCACCGCGTACTAATGGATGCGAGGACGTACGGCCTCTTGATTAGAAGATAACGTTACGAGAACTATATGATTAAGAAACGATACGCAGTGCCTGCGCTTATTCTAGGAATTACCCTCCTTGGAAGCGGCACTGCCGCATACGCGGCCTTCAGTGGTCCCGGTACACTCCCAAGCGACGTGCTCTCCGCCTTCACGCCGGACGAGCAGGTAGCGATCAAGAAAGCACAGGACATTCGTTCTGCTGCTGAGACGGAAGCTGAGTCAGTACTCACGGCGGCCGGGGTGACTGAGGACGAACTTCATACGGCAATGGAAGCGCATCAAGAGAAGCAGCGCACCGCGCTCAATAGCGCGCTTGATGCAAATGACTATGCGGCATACCAGAGCCTGGTTGCGGACGCTCCGAATGCAGACAAGCTCACCGAAGATGTCTTTGCAAAACTTGTACAAATTCGCAAGCTTGAAGTAGCGGGTGATAAGGATGGTGCAATGACGCTTCGCAAGGAGCTCGGTCAGGCAGGATTTGGATTCGGCGGCCACGGCGGCCACATGGGTCCTCCTCCTACCACAGACAATTAAACCCTCGAGTAACTACTCCTTGTAAAACGCGCCCGAAGAGGCGCGTTTTACGTATACTAGAGCGTATGCAAAAACACTTCGTGTACTTAGTTGAATGTCGCGACGGCACCTTGTATGCCGGGTACACCACCGACCTTGCGCGCAGAGTTGAGGAACACAACGGTGGGAAAGTGGGTGCACGCTACACACGCGGAAGGGGACCGGTGCGTCTGCGGTATAGCGAAGCACTTACCACTCGCGGTGACGCACTCAAGCGAGAAGCCGCTTTGAAGCGGCTTCCAAGAGCACAGAAACTTTTACTGACCTCTACTAAGAAGCATCTTCCTTCTTAAGTTCCTTCTTTGCTTCGTCAGA
>CAYIKA010000046.1:0-3825 GCA_964363905.1 uncultured Candidatus Saccharibacteria bacterium | reverse complement strand
GCAAAAGTTCAATGCCGCCTCGATCATCGCTCTGGCCGCTGCCGCCTCGCTCGCCATGACCCCGCTCGCCCACGCCGCCACCCTCACGGTGACGACCGGCACCGCGAAGGTCATGCAGGAAGCGAAGGGCACCACGAACCAGGGCGCGACCGCGGCTGCGACCGCCAACGGCGAAGTCCGCAACAACTCGAAGGTCTCGTCGACCGCGCTGAACCTGATGAACTCGTCGGACATCGACCAGGCCGTCACCGGCGCGAAGGCCGAAGGCGCCGTCAGCAAGGGCAGCTTCAACGCCAGCGCGAACGGTTCCTACTTCGAGCAAGGCAACGCCGCTTCGTCCGAAGCCGGCAATGCCGCGATCGCGGTGAACGGTGAAGCGGCCACGGCCGCTTCGGGCGCCAATACCGGCGCTCACCCGCCGGAAGCCTCGAACTGGGCGACCGCCTCGGATATGGCCTTCGGCCTCTCCGCCAGCGGCGCCTACCAACAGGCTGCGAGCAACGCCTGGAACAACGGTGGTAGCTACGGTGGTAGCATGGGCGGCTCCTATGAGCTGACCAGTCTGTCGGCGGAGTTCACCACCAGCAACCTGGACGTGAACCAGTCGATCGGCGACGTCACCCAGACCGCCCACTCGGTCGCCACCTCCGGCGGCGTCGTGGACTACAGCTCGCTCGCTTCGAGCGCGATCAACATCGGCAATACCAGCACGATGAAGGTCGTCGTCGACGCCGGCGACTGCGGCTGCGTCACCCCCCAGTAAGACCTAGGCCTACGAGCCATCGTCAAACTTATTTCCAACTGTGGAAATACGAAGCCCCTCCTTCACCGGAGGGGCTTTTTCTTATACCTATAGTTGAATTCGAGCGTCCGACGAATTCTCTGGATGCGTGAGTTACATCGCAGCACCGCCCTCTGCCGAACCGTTTGCAGAATCGCTCGATGTATCAAGCGCTGGCACCGATACATTTATGTTCGTACCTCCGGTCTCTGCAGTCGACTTCATATAGCCAGGCCAGATAAAGAGTCCGGCAAGTACTACGGCAATGAGAATAACCACTGCGACTGCCCAGCCTGCCGCACCATTATCTGTTGCGCCCGGATTGTTTACGATTGTTGCCATACAAAATTTCGCTTGATTTAATTGCTATCTCGCAAGCCTAGCGCAGGCGACGTGAGGAAAAGATTAATGCGGGACGCACGCTTCATACTGAATTCAGGGGGTATGCGTATTTTAGAATAGGTGCCGCGTGCTTGTTGCCGGGAATGGGTAGAATGTGTCCTATACTTAGGGACAGGTTCTACCACCTCTAATAATCCATCATGAATACCAATAAGAATTTAAAAATCGTCATCGGAGTGCTTGTCGTACTCCTTATTATCGTTACTGGTCTCTGGGTGCGTGCTGCAGGCTACTTCAGTCTCGGTGCCGAAGATCTTGCCGCTCAGCGTAACCGCATCGAGAAGCTCTGTAACACCCCGGAGAAACTAAATTCTTCGGATTGTATTCATGCCCTCGGCGATCTCTCGAGTCTCTTGAAGAAATTCAACACCCAGCTTGAGAAGGAGAGGAAGGCAAACGCCCCAGCTCCTGTTGCCACCTCCACCGTTCCTGGCGTCGGCGGTCAGTAGAAAACGTTCGCGAAGAAATTGCGCGTCGCAAAGCGACGCGCAATTTCTTGTATAGTAGCCTCGTATGCGCGAACTCCCCCACTCATGGTTTGCTGACGACGCCGTCCTGATCGCACCCAAACTCCTCGGCAAAATCGTCCGTCATGGAGAAACGCTTGGCCGCATTGTTGAAACCGAGGCGTATACGACCGACCCCGCGTCGCACGGTCGTGTGATCACCCCCAGGAGTCGCATCATGCAGGACACCTATGGCCACTGGTATGTGTACTTTACTTATGGCATGCATTACTGCGCGAACGTGACCACGAACAAGGTGGGAGTGGGTGCGGTCCTCATTCGGGCGGTCGAACCCCTCGAGGGACTCAACCTCATGCGCGAGCGCCGCGGTCAAAAGGACCCTCGTCAATTAGCTTCAGGCCCAGCTAAGTTCGCCCAGGCATTTGGCATCAACAAGACCCAAAATGGACTCCCTATACAGGGTGACTTCACCATTTATGACGCCCCTGCCCCGCCCGAGCAGATCGTGGCCGGACCCCGTATTGGCATCAAAGCCGGCACCGAGCTGCCCTGGCGGTTCTACTTAGCGGATACCCCGTATGTAAGCGGTGCGAGACGCCCAAAATCCGCCTAAACGGTTGTATTTCCTCGTTTTCCGTGCTATTATCAAGATACAACCGCTTTGAGTACTGAACGAGCAAGAATCAATCGTGAGATCCGAGCCCGCGAGCTCCGGGTCATAGGCGCCGAAGGAGAGAACCTCGGCGTCATTTCGCTTGAACAGGCCCTAAAAGCCGCTGAAACCGCGGGTTTGGACCTGATTGAGATATCGCCAAACGCCGTCCCGCCGGTTGCGAAAGTAATGGATTATGGTAAGTTTCAGTACGAGCAGAAGAAGAGAGATAGTGCCCAGCGGGCTAAAGCCAAGGTCTCTGAGACCAAGGAAGTCCAAATAAAGGTGGGTACTGGTGAGAACGATATGCGACTCAAGGCCAAAAAGGCCGCTGAATGGCTCGAAGAGGGTCATCGAGTCCGTATTGAACTCTTTCTCAAGGGTCGCTACAAGGGAATGGAAGAAACATTCCTTAAGACGCGGCTCGAAAAGTTCATGCTCCTCATACCGTACGCCTACAAAATCGCTGAACCGGTTACGCGCGCTCCGAAAGGATTCGCCGCAATCATCGAACGCGATTTGAAAGCCGCAGTAAAGAGTGCGCCCCAAGCAACCGACGAAAAAAATGAAAACAAATAAGTCATACACAAAGCGCATCAAGGTGACCCGCACCGGGAAGCTTATTGCACGTAAGCCTGGTCAGGACCACTTCAACGCTAAGGAGCGCGGACGCACCAAGGGCGAGAAGGGCCGTACCCAGTCACTCAACCTTTCAAAGGACGTGCGTCGTCGGTTCTTGGGCCAATAATTTCAGTAATCTAGACACGTATGGCACGAGTAAAAGGAGGAGTAGCATCTGCAAAGCGTCGCAAGAATATTCTCTTGCGCGCAAAGGGGTATCGTCATGGCCGCAGCACCAAGGTGCGTCTCGCCAAGGAGTCTCTGGTACACGCAGGCAAGAACGCGTTTAATCACCGTCGCGACAAGAAGACGGACTACCGTCAGCTTTGGATCGTTCGCTTGAACGCCGCACTTCGCGAACAGGGTTTCAAGTCCTACAGCACGTTCATCGCCGCTCTTAAGAAGGCTGAAATCGGTCTCGACCGCAAAGTCCTCTCGGAGCTCGCCGTGAACCAGCCTGAGGTGTTCACCCGCATCGTAAAGAAGGTTAGCTAGACTCCCGAAAATCGCGATCTGCTTCGTTGCAGGTCTCGAAAATTCCCTCCGCCGTATGCTTGATACGTCTCCAGGAATTTCCTCACCGCGCCTCGCATCTCATCAATTTTCAGAAGGCCTAGCAAAGTGCCCTGCTCTCGCGGGGCACTTTGCTTTTATTCTTCCCAAACACTCAATCCACACTTTCTCACGATCGTGAGAAAGTGTGGATTGTTGTTTCCTTCCTCTGGCCGTAAATGAAAAACTATATCCCCAATATTGCTCGATCGAGCAATATTGGGGATATGAAAATTTAGACCACTGTGACTTATTATACGGAATTAGTTTTGAGGACTTAGACGCTTCGCGCCGGATTTGGAAATTTCGTAAGACTCTCCCAAGGTTGGGACGATGGCTTTGGCACCCAG
>CAYIKA010000045.1:0-3855 GCA_964363905.1 uncultured Candidatus Saccharibacteria bacterium | reverse complement strand
GAACCCCGATTTGATCCGTGAGAGGGATCTGTCCTAACCGTTAGACGATGAGGCCTTGAGTGGTTTTATAACATAAAATTAAGGGGAGCCAAAGGAAAGGCCGTCCTCAAAAAGAGGACGGCCGGACTAGTAATTGGTTAATTAAGTCTTTCGGGAAGAGGTGGCGGCTCTATCATAGAGCGCGGTACAAGGTACTGCCCATCGGTATTATCTTCCTGTGTCGCCAAATCCATTTCCATTTTTAGAAATTTCACCTCATCCGTTAACTTGGGTAAGGTAATAGGCATATAGGACGGACAGAGCATAGAGGTATATCTGGTTGGGACAGACTGTCCGAACACTTGCGACGCCGCCCAATCCGCACCACAAGGTTGTGGATTGTGCACATCATCTATATAGCTTATTTCCGCCCAGGTCATTCGTCGCTGCTCGTCATAGTAGAAGGTGCCGCGCCAGACACTTTGTTCTGGTACTAGCAACTGGATTGCTATATCGATGCGACGGACTCGTTTATCGTCAAAGATGTACGTTACCGATGTTGTGTATTCGGTATTCTCTTTCTCCGCTTTGCGGTAGTAGTGCTTTGCACGTACATAGTTCGAAGTAACTTCAGGCTTCTGAGAACGTGGACTCGTCGATACTGTTGCGTCTGCCGCCAGGGGAGCGAAAAGCAATGGGCAACCGACCAGGAGTGCAAGCAACCATCTCTTATACATGGTCTATTCCTAAAGGTTTGTGGTCTACATCTGGGCGCATACTACTCCTCTTTGGCAAATGTAAAAGGGCCATCCTTTCGGATGGCCCTCGTCTCATTTCTCCTGCACCGTCGCTTTGACGACCATGGTAATTTCGGCCGTGCCATCGTTCTGGTCACCCAGATTGATCGAGACAATCTCGCATTCGTCAGGGATGACTTCAGCACGACCGTCTGCAATGGCGCCAAGAACGGCTTCGGCACAGCGCAGTCCGTGACGAGCGGCAACGATCGCACTTTCAAACACGGGAACGCTCGCAAGTGCGGCAAGTCCCTCGGGTCCGATAGTGGGTATGAATCCATTCGGATTGGCATCCATAGTGCACCTCTAACGTTGATCTTGTACCAAGATACTCGAAATTAATTACCGAGCAAATTTAATATGCTGCAAGCCACCACCCAAGCTCGAGAATTTTTTGGTAGCGACCAATGCGCGTGCGCTTAATGGAGAGGGCGAGACCGTTGGTGCCGAGCGCAGAGGCGATACGCTCTGCAAGGCTACGCATGTAGGTGCCGGATGCGCACGTAACGCGTAGTCGCAGTACGACGAACGACCGCTCCGGCATATCTTCGAACACGGTAGTCCACGCAGCCCGAACTGCGTCTTGTCTGAAGTCAGCACCTAGTACCTTCGAGGGTTCATCACTGCGCGGTACGACGGTAAGAGTATTTCGGATGCGTTCCTGAAGCTCCGCACGCGAAATATGTTTTTGCTCTAGAACCTGTATGCGGTAGATGGTTTCTGTATGCATGGGGCGTGGAATGCTATCAAGCGCGCCTTCTAGCGCGTAGAGAAACAGAGGTTTGCCCTGCACGGTCTTTGAGGAAAATGCTGGGTAGGGGACTTGGTGTGAGCCCCGTACCGTGCACAGCGCTGCCTGCACGGCACTCTTGTTTGGTGACGTCTCATCACCCGCGTAGATAGGAAGTCCGAGGGTGTCGCCGGTATCGGTCGAGAGGTCGAGCACGACTTCTATTTCGTATTCCTTATCGAGCTTCGTGTAGTCCGCCTGCTTTTTGCACTCTTCGCCGAGCAGTACGAGGAGTTTGCCGGAGGCCATGGGGTCGAGACGTCCCGCGTAGCTTGCTGCTACGTCGTTATATTCCGTATGTTCGTTCTTCCACGCATCAATCGTCTCGAGAGGAGTTTGCCCGATCGGCTTATCGAGTACGACGTACTTAGTGCGTTTGGGGCTGTGGCTCTGCTCCATGACCGGTTATGCCGTGAGAAGTATCACGCAGGAAGAATACGAAGACGAGGAAGGCAAGAAACACAAACGCACTTCCTGCGATGATAGGGGCCGAAGGTGCGAGCGCTGCGGCAAGGTACCCTGCAACCACTGGTGGAATTGACTGGCCAAGTGCCTGAACCGACGCATTAATGCCGAGCACCTGACCCTGCTCCCTGGGGTCGCCACTACGACTGATGAGTCCGGTGAGGTTTGCCATGATGAGACCCATACAGATAGCTTGCGGTGCGACGATCAGATACAGGAGTGCTGCGGTGGGTACGAGCGCGTACGAAAGTACGGTAATAGAGACACCCAGAAGACCAAACGAAATAATGCCGTACGGACTCCAGCGTTTGGCCGCCCAGCCGGTCACAAATACCTGCGTGAGCGCGATACAAATACCGACAAGCGCAAAGAAGTCACCAATCTGTCCTTGGGTAAAGGAGAATTTATAAATCATGTACGCACCGAAGAAGGTGGTGAAGAACGTAAATCCGCTGTGGAATAGGAACGAGACGCTGAACAGTTTCTGGAGTTTCGGGGTGGTGAATGCCTTCCAAATGTTAATGACTGACTGCGCGTAGTGGAACGCCTCTTTGGATTTCTCTTTCAAGGTCTCGTTGAAGAGGAAGAAGACCGCGAGCGCGTTTACAAATGAGAGAATTGCCGCAAACCAGAATGGCGTTGTTGCGTTGAACCAGGGCAGTATCGATGGGTCAGAAAGTTTACCCCCGAGGAATGGACCAATAACAAATCCTATACCGAACGCCGCGCCGATGATGCCGAAGCTACGCGCCCGTTTCTCGGGTGCGGTGATGTCGGCGATTGCGGCCTGCGCGACAGAGATGTTGCCGCCGGTGATGCCGTCGACTGCACGAGAGATAAAGAGAAGTGGAATATTCTTGGTCATGATGCCAATTGCGAATACCACGTAGGAGAGGGAGGTGCCCAGAAGCGAGAAGGCAAGCACGGGGCGACGTCCAACGTGGTCAGAGAGCTGACCGAGAATAGGTGTCGCAAGGAACTGCATCAGCGGGAATATCGCCGTCAGAAAGCCAAGCAGGATATAGCCCTGTGCAATCGTAATGCCACTGAGGTGATAGGGATATGCGGGGTCAGTGAGAAGAAGCGGAATGACCGGAATAAGAATACCGACGCCCAGGACGTCGATCAAAATAATACAAAATACGATAGCGAGAGGATTTTTGAGTTTCTGCATGTAGATACAGGGTATAGCACTCGTTTAATGAAGGGAAGCTGAGTAGTAAAAGATTAAGCCCCCGACGTGTTAGGTCGGGGGCTAGAACCAGTAGTTACGCTGGGCAGATGCCGCGCGCGATGTTGACCTTGAGGCCGGTGTACGCGTAGAGCTGCATTTGGAGCATCCATGCCTGCTTGCAGGCACTTTCGGGGCCGTGAGCCACGACGCGCTGCCGAATCGTGAGATTGCCGCGACCATCGTGCTCCATGTCGAGCGTGTTCCGACTCTTTGCCTGAAGGCGATCGAGATCGAAGATGCTCGGTGACGGTGCTCCGTCGGATAGGCGCGTGCTGAGCTCGTAGTCACGCTTCGGACAGCCGCCGGGCAGAACGTTGTAGCTAATGGTTCCATCGAAGAACGTATGCATGTTGTGGATTCCTTGGTGCGAATTGTGTTCGCCTTCCTGAAGAAACCAACCATCATCAATTTACTCTGTATATATAATAGCACAAAGCATTTAAAATGTAAAGAGAAGACCCTCACGAAGAGGGTCTCAGTAGAAACGTCATCTACAGATCGAGTCGTTGCTGTCCGGGGGCGACAGTAGTCTTCTTGACGCGGCGTGTCGATTTGCGCATCGGGGCAGGCAGGCCGCCAGCGATTTGGCG
>CAYIKA010000044.1:0-4002 GCA_964363905.1 uncultured Candidatus Saccharibacteria bacterium | reverse complement strand
CGCCGCTCTAGTAGGTGACCTTAAGACCACGCTCCACACGACGAGGATCGGTCACGCTGCAGCTTGAGTAGCCTGTCGCATAGAGCTGCGTTGCGCCCGTTGTGTTCTTGTATACCGTGACCCCACCCTGCGTCCCGCCTCCATTACATGGAATCGTGAAGGTGGTGGTGCGTATACTTCCGGACACACTCGTGGAGAGTGGAAGATTTTGGTTATTACAGAAAATGGTGCCGGCCGCTCCTGAGTACGCAAAAGCCCCCTGCTGCTGGTCGTGATAGAGCGCGCACTCAAGTGCGGTGTCGGCGATATAAAAAGCAATCTCCGACTGACGTGCGGTCGATGAAAGGACAAGTTGCTTATATGAGGTGTCGACAAGTGAAAGCGATACCGCGAGAAGCACTGAGGTCAAAATGACCGCAATGAGAAGCGTGAACCCACGTGGTGTAGGAGTCATCATAGCCAGTTTTGGAGGTTATCAGTCACCGTCATCGTGAATGGCACATGGATACTGATCCACGTCACCGTTGCCGTCACTTTGACTTCGTTCGCACTTATCTGAGTGAGTGTGATCTTGCGCGTAAACCGCGTCGTTACTGCGCCTACGGGACTCGACTGCGTATAGATATTGCTCGTGGAGAGTTTGAGAGGTGCACACGTGCCTCCGCAGGCAGCAAGCGCGGTCTGTGCAGAGCTTTGCGCCGGATCGACGGTGCAGCCATTGGCCGCAAAACAATTTGGACCGCTTGTACCGTCTAATCCATACATCCAGCTACGTACCGAGCCGGGGTTTGCGAGGTTGTAGAGATAATTGCCGTCGCGAATTGAGCGCACGTACTCGACCGCTTCTTCTGCGAGCGCGGTCGCTATAAGTTGATCGCGCGCAGCATAGGAAGTAGCCACCGCCTGCTGCACCACCTGGAACGGGCCCATAAGCGCAATCACGAGAAGGGTGATGGCGACGAGGGTTTCGACGAGGGTGAATCCTTTCATAGCTATAGTTCGATGAGTCGTTGGGTGGCACTCGACTCTATGTTAAACGACGTAGTCTTCCCCGCATCCGTTGCCATGGTGCCTTTTATGGTTACGGTAACCTGTGGCTGCTGCACATCACTTGTACCGACGCCGCGCACATAGAATGTGAGCGACTGGATGGTAATGCGTGTATCGGTTAGCGGTATGGCGCTTGCGTCCACGCAGGTGCCGCTCGAGCACTGTCCTATGGTGTTGTTGCTCTTCAGACGATACGTCATTGGCTGACCTTGGCTATCCAGAAACGTAAACTGCGTACAGTTACCATTGCCTGAACCACAGGAGTAGCTGGTGCCCGTACGAATGTTGCGCATCATACTCTCGGTCGCAAATGAGAGGTTTGCCACAAGCTCATTAGTAGCCCTCGCCTCGCGATCCATACTAATGAGCGCAAGGTACGCACTGGTGACCACCAGCATCACAATGCTGAAGAGCCCAATCGATACGATGAGTTCAAGAAGCGTGTAGCCGCGAGGTGTGCGCATCATGGGCAAGTATCCACACCAACCTGCCCGACCTTCGATATATAGATGCAACGCTCTGCTGCATTGTCCGGCGAACTCAAATGTACCGTCAGATCGGTCAGGTTTATCAAGGAACTATTCTTTAACCCCAAAATAACGGCATTAGTGGAAGGACGCATGAATACAATATCGACCGTATCGAAATCTTCTCCGGAACATTTCTGCGTGCCTCCCACTGCGGTGCCGCAAATCCTGCTTATGTAGTACCCGCGATTAAGTGAATAGGTGCGCACCATTTCCGTTGCCGAATCATAGAGACAGTTCCCCGGGTGCGCGTCAGGCCCCGACGATACCGTGTGTCCGGTACAAAGACCGCCCTGGGTAGTGCCCGGACTGACCGGAAGAATATCCGAATACTCAATATACGACGTTGGTGCGCCTACGCTAAAACGTATGCCGTAGCCCGCGTTTTGAATACTGGAGAACACTCGACTCGAGAGCCCGAGCGTCTGCGCTTCACGCACCGAGAACGCGATCGTGTATGCGGTATCGGTCAAAAGGAGTGACCTACTGAATGTAGATTGGCCCGTTATGGCAATACTCGTGACAATCACAATGATCGCGAGCACGACGATCATTTCAACAATGGTAAAACCACGCGGCGCCTGAGGCACGCATGTCCTTGGTTTTTTTAAAAGAAAAACGGGTTCCATCCGGTAAAGAAAGCTAAAAGGAAGCCGGCGGCCAGAAACGGCACGAACGGCACCTCAATACCCATTCTATGCCCCTTAGGCCTTCGAACCAATATGACGATGCCGCACAACGCACCCACCCAGAACGAGAACACGAGACCCACAAGCGCATGTGTGCTTCCCACCATGAGTGCGAGACCGAGGGCGACGGGACTGTCCCCAAGACCCATTACCCTTCCCCCAGATAGGAAGTAGGCGAGGAAAAAGAGAAACCCTATAGCGCCCGCAAACACGAGTGTGAGCCCGAGTACATACTGATCAATCGATGCGAGATAACTCGTCACGAGGGCGAGGAGCACGAACAGCGCAGAAGCCTCCATCGGTACCACCATGTGCCGGAGATCGTAGAGGACGATGAACAAGAGAATGGAGAGCGACGCAGTAAACGCGACAAAGAGAACAGTAGGACCGAGCACAAGCGCCGAGAAATAAAACGCGAGTGCGAGGGCTACTTCGCTCAGAAGATAGGCGACCGGAAGCCTGGCACTACAGCGCATGCAGCGTCCACCCGAACCAAGCCATGATGCGATTGGTACGAGGTCACGGAGGTCGAGCACGTGTGCGCACGAATTGCAGTGCGAGCGCCCGCGTACCCATGACTCCCCGGTGCCCGTGCGTTCAGCGATAACGCCGATAAAACTCGCTAGGATACTTCCGAGGAGTGCGGCGAATATCGCAAAGAGAATACTCATAAAAGAAGTATAGCGTGGAGGCGAGCGTAAAAATGACAAAAGCCCCAGCGGGGCTTTTGTCGAAAAGAGAGTGAACTGAACTTAACAGGTGTAGTCAGTTGAACCAGTGAGCAGACTTGCCGTCGATGTTGACGAAGCGCCCGTTGAGTCAACACAGTAGAAACCACCAGTCTTAAGTGCTGCCTCAGCGCCCCATGAAGCCGCAACGGCGTTACAGGTTCCAGCCGTCGAGGTCGTAGGGCCGGTACCAATAGAGGTACCACCCCCTGCCTGAACTGCTGCAAAGACTGCAGAGTAGATGGACTTCACGTTGTTAACCGTGGTGTTGGTGCAGACGGTAGCGTAGCTATTTCCGTTTGCATCGTAGAAGAGTTCTGCCTGCGCACGTGCGCCGGCGAGGTTCGATTTGATGGCCGCATCTGCACCCTTGTTACGCGCGGTGTTGAGGGATGCGAGCACCACCGACGAGAGAATGCCGATGATCGCGATAACGACGAGGAGTTCGATGAGGGTGAAACCCCGAAGATGTCCCTGTCGCACGCTTGAAGGTACGAGATTCATACAATTAAATTGAATGTAAGTTATGCGGTTACGAGTAAATATCCGCTTTGTACATTGTACGAGATTAAATAATGATTATTTTCACTCGTGTGGATAAGATTTTCTTTCAAAGGAAAATTCTCATTCCCGAGTCGAATACAGAATGAGTAATTATTGAAACACTTCTTTAGGTGCGACGAGAAAAGGATGACTACGAGGCGTGGAGAAATGAGGAATGGAGGCGTACTTGCAGTACGACGGGGTGACGAGTGAGGCTCCGCAACGACGTAGGCGCCTTTTCTTGTTGTGCCTAACTAATGGAGCCGGCGAGGTTGTAAATTGGGATCAGCACCGACGCGAGGAGCGTACCAACACCGAGACCAAGAAGCACGATCATGAGTGGTTCGATAAGGTCGACCAGGGTGTCGACCGCGTTTGTGACTTCACGACGATAGAACTTGGCGAGGGTGTTCAAAATGCTACCGAGCTCTCCGGTTTCTTCACCCACCTTCACCATGGCGCTCA
>CAYIKA010000043.1:2214-4092 GCA_964363905.1 uncultured Candidatus Saccharibacteria bacterium | reverse complement strand
CCACTACTGGTAGCGCGCTGGAAAAGCGTTGAGAAGCCGGCTGGTACGGATGCACTGCCGCCATTAGTTACGGTGGATTGAAGCGTTACGGAGACTGCGGTGTATGCAGAGGAAGGCGATACGCCCGCCGCTGAAAGGTCCGGCTGACTGACTGGACAGCTTGCGTTTGATGGCGTGGATGCGGAACAGGAGCCATCACACTGGACACTTCCACTATTGGTCATGCCACAGACGTTCGCAGACGAACTACATGATGCACCCTGATTAGCGACACAGGATGGTGGTGGGGGCGGAGGAGGCGGTGCCGTACACTCGCTTGCCGAACACTGAATACCAGGATTTGCAGAACAGGCGTCTACCGTTGGTGGTGGCGACGAGACCGAACACGTACCGCTACAGTTGTAGGTACCCCAATTCACCTGACCACAACCGTTTTCTGCCGTCCAACACGTCTGTCCGTTATTAGCAGCACAGGCAGGCGCAGAGGGAACATCACACATATAAATGTAGGAGTCACTTGTACAGACAGGACCTTCGCAGACACCCGTTTGATAAATGACATTAAACGTACCTCCCTGAGAAGCACAGGCACTTGCTGCCGCTGCCTCTGATGGTCCGCAGCCCCCGCTAACGGCGGCATTACAACTATCAGTCCACGCAAAGACTCCTTGTGGAAATAGAACGAGCGCGAAGAAAAACACCCCGAGAAGAATTGCGTTCTTCAGTATGTTCTTGGTAGGTGCGGTGACTGCGAGAAGCTGATTCATACGCGTACGCTAAAAAATAATTTGCACGAGGTTGAGTTCTTTTGGAAATACTCGTACCTTCTCCGCGACACCTCCCTTAAATCCGTAGTGCCACAGTTCACTTCCTGCATCAGTCCGCTTCATGTTATAGAGCGCGGTATTACTGAGACCCACTGAAGCAAGAAGTTCAGGGACCTCAACGACGAGCGAAGCACCCATGGGACTTAGTCGATAGACGAGGGTTGTTTGTGCAGCGAGGTCACGGAATGCTACGAGTGAGTGGTCTGGAGATAACACCACGGGACCGACGGTCACGGAGAATTTCCGTTCAATAATACGTACCGCAGTTCCTTTTGTGAGGTCGTAGCGGTACAGACCATCAGGCCCGAAGTATACAAATTCAGAGTTGTTCAAAAATACCGGCCCGTACCCGGCAGCCGCTATACGCGTCGTCTTCTTGGTCTTTGGCTCATAAGTCTCAACATGCCAATCGCTTGGACGCGCAAGCACGAGCCCCTCAGGATTCTTACGGCCTGCTTTCGCGTCTTCTATGTCATACATGTCAGGATGACCTGAGTAGGCAATAATATCTCCATTGGGTGACATGGATGGCGCATCGAGTTTGATTGTTGAGCGCGTAATCTCCTTGCCATCCTGCTCGAGGACATATTCTTTCCCCTCGGTACGGATACTAAAGTAATGCGCATCTCCTGACGTAAGCGCGATCCTGCCGGTAGTGGAATAGGTATGAAGTGGGGTTTCCTGATGCTCATAGGTGTAGGTGTTCACCGCTCCTCCACTCACTCCCGCGAGCGTACTGCGCGCGAGCTCATCCCCTCCGCGAAAACCACCGGTCACCAGGAGAGCGAGCGCCGCGAGCGCGAGCGTTGCACCCACAAAAAACGCAAGGAGTCGCGCCCGTACACTTTGGTGCCAGCCGATAGGAGTAACAGTCGTAAATGACGGTTCCATTATTTCTTCATGCTAGCACCTAGAGTGCCCGCAATAGGAAGGCCTGTGGAGAAGATTAGCTCCCGCTCAGCGTGTCAATGTCCTTCTGGAACTGGTCGGCGAAGCCCATAACCCCGTCGCCATAGAATGCATAGGCTGGATTTGAGGCATTTCCATAGCC
>CAYIKA010000043.1:0-2114 GCA_964363905.1 uncultured Candidatus Saccharibacteria bacterium | reverse complement strand
CGCACATTCGTGAGCTTTCCTGCATAGGCCGCCAAATCAAACGCCGTACCGAAATTAATATCCGGCGAATCGCGGAGCGCAAAGATGCGCGCACGTATCTGCGCTGCGGTCTGCTGCTGCGCTTTGATGAGTGCCTGGTACGTGCTCTCTTGACCCTTTGTTGCCGTAAGGAGACTCTGTTTCTGTCCTTGCTGCACTTCTACCTTCTGCTTTTCCAAGGTTTGTATCTGCGCTATTTCGAGCTTGGAGCTTTGTTCCTCTTCAAGCGCTTCCTTTTCCTTTTGGGTCAAAACGCGGGTGGCGCGTATTTGGGTAAATGATTCTCCGAGCGCGTTCTTAAGCGCGGTGTAGGTGTCGAGATCGCTGAAGAATGTGGAGATGTCTTCGGCTGAAAGCGCTACTTCGACTATGGAGTAATCATCGATTTGATCGGTGTTCCGGAGTATTTGCGCGAGTGATTCCTGCTCCTTGGTAAGTTTATGAGAAAGTGCGCCGAGTGTGTTCTCATGGACCACAATATTGCCCGCGAGTTTTTTGATTGCTACCTGCGTCGCCTGCACCTGGAGTTTTGCTTTTGCAATCTGCGCATCGAGTAGCTGCACATCGCGCCCTAACGTCTGTCCTTCGGCATGCAGTTTGTCGGCAACCGCTTGATTCTTCGCAATCTGAGCTTCGAGCTCGGCCAGTTGTGCCTCGAGCTGGGCGCGCTCGGCGTCAGTGTCTGCAGCAAAAGAAAGGTACGGGGTGCTCACAATGCCGAAACCGGCAATTGCAATGAGAAGAATTGAAAGAAGAATTCTGACCCGCATAAATGAACTCGGAGAGTATATCATGCAGACGTTTAAAGAAGCCGCGCGTTACCGCGCGGCTTCTTTAAACCTATGGTGAGGTAATGAGGTGCTTAGGAAACTTCCTCCGTCTCGTCGTCCTTGCCCTTCTTCTCTACCTCAATCGCGTCCATGTCGGGACCTGCGGCCTCCTCTTCAGCCTCAACCGCAACCGCCTGTGCGAGCGCAACGACTTCTTCTCCGTCGGTCTTAAAGGTGACGCCGGCAGGAGCCTTAAGGTCCTTCACGTGGATCTGATCGCCCTCTGCGGCAAGCGCCGTAATGTCGACTTCGATTTCGTGCGGAAGCTTCGTTGGATCAGCCTCAACCTCGATCTCATGGAGCACCTTCACGAGGTTTGCACCAAGCTTAACGGCCATAGACTCACCGATGAATGAAAGTGGAATGGCCACTTCAACTTTGGCACCCTTCTCAATAGCGTAGAAATCCGCATGACGAGGGATCGAGGTTACCGGATCAACATCGATATCGTGGATAAGTACCTGAACGGGCTTCTCGAGACCCTGAAGCTCAATCAACGTTGATTCACCCTCGTTGCGGAGGATGCGCTGAAAATCAGAGAGCACAATCGAGACATGGAATGCCTCCTGCTTTGGGCCGTAGACGACCGCAGGCATGGTACCCGTCTCCTCTGCTTCCTGACGTGCAGCTTTCCCAGTCGCCACGCGGGCGGTTGCTTGTAACGTAATCATATGAAGGCGAGTATGCCGGAAAAAGCCTAAGGAAGCAAGGTTACTGGCCCTTGGCTGCCTCGTAGACCGTTTTGAGACGGGTCGTAAAGGCTGTGCGGGCCGCTTCTACGTTTTCGTCTTTACCGGCCCAGGTGCGTAACGCCTCATCTTGAAGTGCGCGGGCGTAGGAGAAGGTGAGCGGCCAGGGCGCATTTTCCTCTCGTGCCTTTTGCTCTATGGCACGCAGATTGTTGGTTGCCTGTTCTGGCGTCTGTCCGCCCGAGAGAAATACGACCCCACCCAAGTTGCGTGGCATTGTGCCGAGCAGGGTTTCAACGGTGTCCTTTGCAACCTCCTCAGGAGTATCGGTCTTTCCGCTCTCGCTACCGGAAATAGCCATGGCGGTTTTGAGGATAACGCCTGACATATCGACTGCCTGGACTCGGAGCGCATCAGCAAGTGTCGACAGGGTGAGTGCGAGTACTTCGCGACTGCGTAGTCTGCTGTGCTTTCCCTCGAGAAGCACCTCCGGCTCAACCATCGGCACCATGCCTGCCATCTGCACCTCGTGTGCGTAGACCGCGAGACGCTTCAT
>CAYIKA010000042.1:0-4104 GCA_964363905.1 uncultured Candidatus Saccharibacteria bacterium | reverse complement strand
AACACCGTGAGTAGGCGCATACGTGCATGATACAATCGCGTCATGAGCTTTCTATCGAATCTTTTGCGCAATACGCGTAAAAGTAAGAGCGTTATCGGCATTGATGTCGGCTCTTCATCCCTGAAAGTCGTGCAGTTGCGCCGCGAAGGCGGCACTGCCGTGCTTGAAACGTACGGCGAGCTCGCACTCGGTCCCTATTCAGGTGGCGAAGTAGGAACGGCGACGAACCTGCCCGCAGACACGATCGCGGAATCACTCAAAGATCTGCTGCGTGAATCGAATGTAACGTCTAAAGACGCGGGTATCTCCATTCCATTCTCGCGCTCACTCCTTACGCTCGTGACTCTGCCGAAGCGCGATGATCCAAACGAACAGAAGACGGTGATCGAACTTGAGGCGCGCAAATATATTCCGGTGCCCGTCTCCGAAGTGCAGCTTGATTGGTTCATTCTTCCGCAAGCGCTTCCCGAAGGCACAGAACCTTCGCAGAAGGTGCAGGTGCTTCTTGTCGCGGTGCATAACGACGAACTTAAACTCCTTGAGCAGGTGGTGACAAAGGCCGACCTCACGGCTACGTTCTATGAAATTGAAATATTTAGCACCATACGATCGGTGGTCGATGAGCCCGTAAAGCCTGTCCTCGTGCTTGATATCGGCGCATCGGCAACAAAAGTGTATGTGGTTGAGCACGGCGTGGTCGCGCTCTCGCACAATATTCCTCAGGGAGGTCAGGATGTGACGCGCATGATCGCAAGCGCAAATAAGCTTTCGGTAGGCAAGGCTGAAATTCTCAAGAAAGAGCACGGCATGAACGCGGTCGCTGGTGCGTACGATCGCGCTACTATCGAAACCGTCTTCGAGCGCATCTTTGAGGAAGCACGTCGCGCGCTCACGCAGTACGAGACAGGACAGGAGAAAGCCATTTCGGCAGTCATCCTTACGGGCGGCGGGGGAGTGACTAAGGAACTCGGTGCATTTGCAAAATCCATCTTCTCGGTCGACGTGCACGTCGCTGATCCATTCTCCAAAACACAATCGCCGGCATTCATGACGCCGGTTCTTAAAGAGATTGGTCCGGAATTTGCGGTTGCCGTCGGTCTCGCTCTTAGAAAGTTGGAAGAGTTAGAGTAGCGAATGTTTGTGCTCGTCTGTGTATAACAACACCCTCGCAATTTTTTAACACCGTATACTAAGTACCGTGGCATTACCTCCAACCGTACCTACTTCGTTTGTGCCGAAACAGCCGGTGCAGACTACGCGTCGCGCACAAGCAGGCGGTAATCTTTTCATGACGCTCTCCCTCATTATTGTGGGCGCCGCGGTCGTGATGGCCGGCGGCATATTTGCGTACGACAAATACCTCGGCACCGTGCGTGAAAAGAAGGCAAGTGAACTCAAGGCGGCCGAGGACTCGATTAGTCGTACCACCGTTGAAGAATTCATTCGTTTGCGCAATCGCTTCTCTTCAGCAGAGACGCTTCTCGATCAGCACGTCGCGTTGTCGCAGTTCTTCACCACCCTCGAAGGCATCACGGTTCAGAACGTGAACTTCGACTCGCTCACCGTGAACGTGGTGAACGATCGCACGGCTACTATACATATGACTGGTAGCGCGAAGAGCTTTAATGCGCTCGCCGCTGAATCTTCTGCATTTGCTGCAGAAAAACGCATTCGTCGCGCTATCTTCTCTGGTATTTCAGCGACTGATAAGGGTACCGTAAAGTTCTCCCTTCAGGCAGAGCTCGATCCCCGTCTCGTGATATCGACGGGTGTACCGGCAACTGCAGCAGCAGTTGTTACGCAGCCTGTGGCAACGACAACGACCGCCTCAACCACCCGACCATAACGTATGTCACGAATCTTCCCCATTCTCGCTCTTCTCCTCGCTATCGGAATCTTCTTCGGATACGTAAACCCTACCTACAAGGGTTCTATCGCAACGCAAAAGCAGGAAATAAAGAACTATGACAGTGCGCTTGCTGCCGCTGATCGCTTTAAGAAAAAAGAGGCGCAGCTCGCCACTGAGCGTGCCCAGATTCCTGCTGATCAACTAACACGTCTCGAATCATTCCTGCCGGACGGCGTCGACAACGTGCAGCTCATTCTGGACCTCGACGCACTTGCGGCGCGCTCGGGCATGCGTCTCGCCAACTTCGATACCTCGACACCATCGGCTGCTGCGGGTAGTAGCTCAGCACCCGGCACTGTACTTCTCGAGTCCGAAAATCCTGTCGATTCTATCGACCTCACCATGACCGGCACCGGTACCTACACCTCCTTCCGCACCTTCCTTGCGGGTATTGAGGGAAGTCTACGTCCGCTCGACCTGGTGGCACTCGACGTCCGCTCGACCGAGACCGGGGTCTACACCTACGGCATGACTATCCGTCTCTACTGGCTACGCTAACTATAGTATGAATACAAACGGCTTCCACATTTCTCAAACAGCTAGCATTCTCGTCATCGCGGGTATTCTCGTCGCGGGCGCTGTTGCCTACATGATGATGAGTAACTCGACACCTCCTGCTGGCACCGTCTCAATTACGGGCGGACCAGCAACCGAAAGCGAAGCGACGTTCGTCACCCTTGCCGGACAACTCGACTCCATTGTATTCAACACTGCTATTCTTTCTGACGCGCGTTTTCTTTCGCTTCAAGATATTCACACTGCCGTACTTCCTGAAGCAGTCGGACGACCGGACCCATTTGCGCCACTCGGCAAACGTTAGCATTCGCTAACCACAGACCACACTCAATTAACTGATACCGCACGCACTCCGTGCGGTATCATACGTATATGTATTTGGCGCACTCGAAGTTGCATTGTTTCAAATGAATATACTTACGCTCTTAGTAGAGAAGGGTCTTTTGAAAAAAGAAGAGGTGGCTGCGCTTGAAGCGGAGTCACGTGGTTCGGCCGCGTCAGTCGAAACGCTTCTCGAGAAGCGCGGCGTCACCATCGAGCAGATATTGAAAGCAAAAGGAGAGCAGTACGATATGCCGTATCGCATCCTGCCTGCCGCTGAGATAGAGCACGAGGTGCTTGAATTCATTCCTGAGGAGTCTGCACGCCACTACCGCTTCATTCCGCTCGCCATAAAGGATGCCGCGCTTGAGGTGGGAGTTGTCGATCCGGAAAACCTCGAGGCACTCGACGCGCTCCAGTTCATTTCGACGCGGGTAGGTATGCCGTACAAATTGTTCGTCGTAAGCGAGACCGACTTCGCACGCGTTATTAAGGAGTACGAAAACCTGAGCGGGGAAGTGGGTGAAGCACTCACGGAATACGAAGGATCTTTGAAGGCCGACGAGAAGCCGCAGGCACCGGTCGCCGCAGGACAACCAGAAGCCGAAATAAAGGCCGACGCACCGGTGACAAAGATTGTTGCCACTATTTTGCGTTACGCGGTGGAGGGCGGCGCGAGCGATATTCATATTGAGCCGACCGAAGAAAAAACGCGTGTGCGTTTCCGTATGGACGGCGAACTCCATACCTCGCTCGAACTTCCGGCAAAAGTGCATCCAGCGGTTGTTGCCCGTATCAAAATTCTTTCGCAGATGCGCCTCGACGAGAAGCGTAAGCCGCAGGACGGTCGCTTCTCGGCAACGGTTGAAGGACGACGCATCGATTTCCGTGTCTCGACGTTCCCAACCCCGCAGGGTGAGAAGGTGGTGATGCGTATTCTCGATCGCGCAAAGTCCATTTCTACGCTTGACGACCTGGGTCTCTCCGCAGAAGACCTCGCCAGTGTTAAGGATGCTATCAAACAGCCGTACGGCATTATCTTGATTGCAGGACCAACTGGTTCAGGTAAATCAACGACCCTGTTTGCCATGCTTTCGGCGCTCGATCGTGAATCGTCGAACGTGGTGTCGGTGGAAGACCCAGTCGAGTATGAAATTCAGGGTGTCGCACAGTCGCAGGTGCGTCCGGAAATCGGCTATACCTTTGCGTCTGGTCTGCGTTCCATTCTTCGTCAGGACCCGGATGTGATTATGGTGGGAGAGATTCGCGATAAGGAGACGGCACAGCTTGCGATTCAAGCAGCACTCACTGGTCACTTGGTATTCTCCACGATTCACACCAACACCGCTGCCGGTGTG
>CAYIKA010000041.1:0-4183 GCA_964363905.1 uncultured Candidatus Saccharibacteria bacterium | reverse complement strand
AAGGCTTCGCGAAGGCCTAGCAGGGTAATGCCTGTGGTGCGGTAGCGCATGCCTTTCTTGTAGACCTGTGCAAAGAACGGCTCAAGAGCGTGGATGAGTTCACCAGGCACGCTCGTGGGTCGCGTAAGTGTGACCGTATGGGTGCGATAACGAAACTCAGAGGTCTTCAGGAAAAAGGAAAGACCGGTTGCGACCAGGTTGTACCTTCGCGCCTTGCGGCAGGCACTCTCGATATTCTTGGAGAGTTCGGAGTAGAGAAATTGTGCTTTGTCTGATGCGGGACTAAACGTACGGGTCTTTTGTATGGAGTGGTAGTCATTCTTGGACTCAAGTACTAAGGGAAACACCATCTCACCATTCAATTCCTTCCATGTTTCAAGAATGGGTTTCGTGACCCGAGCACGAACCCACTCTTCCTTTTTGTTTGCAAATTCAAGTGCCGAATAGACACTGTGCTTATGAAGGAGTGCGGCGGTATTCGGACCAATTCCCCACACGTCCCCAATTTTGGTTGAAGACAAAAACGCGTCTTTCCCGAGAAGGGGAATGGGCGTGAACCCGTCGGGCTTCTGATACTTCGATCCAATCTTTGCGAGCACCTTGGTGCAGGAGAGTCCGACGGAAAAGGTGATGTCGAGTTCTTGATGCAAATCTCGCTTGATCTTGCGAGCAATGTCTTCGTAGGAGGCGTTGTGAGTACGACGCAGTCCCGTGATGTCGCCGAAGCATTCATCGATGCCATACTCTTCAACCTCGGGCGTGTAGCGTCGCATGATCTCGTACATGCGGAGTGAATAGAGTGTATAGAGCTGGTAGTCGGAGGCGAGGATAATCGCTTCCGGACAAATCTTCTTTACGTCGGCAAGGCGTATACCGCGACTGATGCCGAGAGCCTTTGCTTCGTAAGTAGCGGCAGATACAATGCCGCGTTCGGCACCCGTGACGACGGGCTTACCGCGCAGTGACGGGTCGCGTGACACTTCGCAGGCGGCGAAGAAGCCGTCACCGTCGACGTGAACTATTGCTCTCGGATAGTAATAACTCTTACCCCACCCAACCTCTGTAGGCATACATAATCTCCATAATCAGCGGATAACTTCGTTGCGGGTCCCTACAATTTCTTCCACCGTACTTCTAGTACGTCTCCAGAAATTGTTTTCCCGCGCCTCGTTCTCCATCTGATTCTGAAGATCATAGGAGGCAGTGCACGGAGAACTAGAACCAGCGTTTCTTGGTGATCTGTGCGCGGGGGGTGCGGCGCAGCACGCGCTCAAAGCTCGCGAGTTCACGGACGGCAGGGTATTTGATGAAGGTGGTGGTCATAGATAAGAAATTAATATCAATACTTGCGGACAACGGCAGTCACGACTGCCTCTATTGAAAGCGAACCTTTCGGATATATCGGCTTGTAATTAACGTTTGCAGGTTCGAGGTAGTAGTTATCGTCCTTACGACGGAGATACTTCATGGTGTATTCGCCCTCGATCGACGCGATTACGATCTGTCCCGGCTTGTAGGTGGGACGTCGCTCCACGATGACGAGGTCTCCGGGGCAGATGCCTGCATCGATCATGGAATCACCTTTGACTTTCAGAATGTAACTCGACTCCTTGTGCGGTGTGAGGTACTCATCGAAGTCCATGACGTCTAAGAGTTCTTCTTCTGCAGGGGAGGGAAAGCCGGCCTCAACAAGTCCGAGAAGTGGTGCGCCGCGCATGAGGCGTCCGGGCGACAGGCGGCCCTCGCGATCCTTCTCGAGGACTCCCGCATCTACCAGGCGCCCGATGAGCTTGTACACCGCGTTCTTTGATTTGAAGCCGGTGAGCGCCATGAATTCCTTGTAGCCGGGCATGCGTTTATGGCGCTCGTAGAAGGCAGTTATTTTCTTTCGGTGCTCATCCTGCATAGGTTTTAGTATAGGTGAACCAGAGTTCACCTGCAAGTTAGAATGGGGGATAAGCTTCCAAAGCCCCCCATTCATGAGCCCTTAATCAAAGAGTCGCTACACTTCAATTTGTTCTACGTACGTAATTATCTATATAAACGAATACCCCTATGGCTGAACCTGATGTACGTCCTGATGATCTGCGCGATGAAGCAGACCAGGCACAGCGTGCGGCAGAAGAAAAAGCGCAGGCACTGCGTGACGCTGCAGACGCGCAGGAAAGCGCCGACCGTGCGAAACAGAGTGCGGACGCTGCGGCCGCAGACGCACGCGGCAACGAGTAATCTCCTAACACAAAAACACCCGCGCCAATTGGCGCGGGTGTTTTGTTTTTTACGCTATGCGGTCGGCGTACTTTTCCTTGATGTCCTTACCGGGCCAACGGTAGTACAAGGCTGGAATAAGTACGAGGGTCAAGAGAAGCGAGAAGGCGAGTCCGGCCATGATCGCAAACGCGAGCGGTGCCCAGAACGGCGAGGCGAGCGTGAGCGGCACCATACCGATGACGGTCACCACGGTCGTGAGAATGATCGGACGCAGACGCGTTGATGCGGCCTCAACCACCACCTGCTGGAGCGAGAGCTCTACATGGTCGCGGTGGATGCGTGCGATGGAGTCCATGAGAATGATCGCGTGGTTGATGATGACGCCCGCAAGCGCAATCACACCGAGCATCGAGGTAAGCGAGAGTGGCTGGCCCACGAGCGTGAGTCCTGCAAACACGCCGATGAGTGACAACGGAATGATGAGGAGCAAGTAGAACGAATGACGGAATGAGTTGAACTCAAGAATAAGAATCGAGAGCATGAGTGCGGCACCCGCCACAAGCGCGAGGAAGAGTTCGGTGAACGACTTGCTCACATCCTCAGACGCGCCACCAAGTTTCATAACGACGCCCTTGCCGATTTGATCCTGCGAGAATTTCTTGCCGAACTGATTGGTGACTTCAATGGCGTTTGCCTTAGGTCCGACGTCTGCAGTCACGGTAACGATGCGGTCTCCCGCCTCATGAGTGATCGAGCTCTGTGACGCTTCGAAGCTTACGGTTGCCACGCTTGAGAGCTGAACGGGACCACGCGCGCCCTGAACGGTGAGGTTGCGTACCGCATCGATGGTTGCGTGATTGGTCTCGGACGGATCGCGATAATCAGGATTCAAGTCAAGCTTGGTACGTACCTCGATGTCGTTCTTGCCGGTGCGAATCGACGTTGCCTTTGCACTAAAGAGTGCGGTGCGAAGCGTGTCGGCAATGGCGGCGGGGGAGACACCAAGCTCGGCTGCCTTTGCACTGTCGAGACGGACCACGAACTCAGCACTCGAGTTCTTGGTGCTTGAATTAACATTCACCACGCCCGGAATGTCGGAGAGGACATGCGTCGCGTTTTCTGCCGTCTTGGTGAGTTCGCCAAGGTCGTCACCCGTGAAGGTGATGGTGACAGGGGCGGAAGACGGAGGACCGCCTGCAGGCTCGCCGACCGTGATGGTGGCTGAGGTGATGCTCTTAAACTGACCGCGGAGTTCCTGAGCGAGCTCGGTGCTGGTCTGCTTGTGACCCTTGGGAAGGTTCACGGTGATGTTGCCGATGTTACTGCCCCCGGATGAACCACCAAGGCCGTCGCCTGCAAATGAGCTGCCGGCGCCTGCCTCGCTCACGAAGGATGCGACGTGTGGGTTGGTGTAGAGAATTTCCTCTACCTCACGTACCGCAAGGTCGGTCGCGCCAAGCTCCGTGCCCTGAGGATTCTCAATCTGCACATAGATGTAGTCGGTGCCTTCCGAAGGGAAGAAGATGGACTTTAGAAGCCCGGTAGCAGGAAGGGCGAGCGCGAGCACAAACAACACCGCCATTGAGAGGAAGAATTGATTCTGCTTCTTTGTGCTGTTCAAGAAGTTGACCAGGAATTCGCGGTACCAGGTCTTTGCAAGTGCGTTGTACTTTTCCTGACGGCTCTCCATCTCGGAGTGGCCGGGCTTCACAAAGAAGACGGCAAGAAGCGGCACAAACCCGAGCGCCACGAAGATAGACGCAAGCAGCACAAAGATAACCGTAAACGGAATCGATGCGAGGAACTTACCGACGATGCCCGAAAGGAAGAACAAGGGCACGAACACCACGATGGTCGTGAAGGTACCGGCAATAAGAGGCCAGGCGTATTCACGAATGGCCGCAACGGCTGCTGCGTGTTTGTCACCGAACTTCAGAAGGTGGGTATGGAATGCTTCCACGACCACGATGCC
>CAYIKA010000040.1:2607-4326 GCA_964363905.1 uncultured Candidatus Saccharibacteria bacterium | reverse complement strand
TTTGCTTGTTGCGGGA
The DNA here is from genome assembly GCA_964363905.1 of uncultured Candidatus Saccharibacteria bacterium. GTDB lineage: Bacteria > Patescibacteriota > Minisyncoccia > Phycocordibacterales > Phycocordibacteraceae > C7867-001. Next base: position 4,310 of record CAYIKA010000040.1, on the reverse strand, counting down.
TCGGGATTCGAACCCGAGTCTGGAGGTTATGAGCCTCCCGAGGTACCACTCCTCTATCCCGCTATATTCTTATTATACGCCACATAAATGCATTTGCAAGCTCTTTAGGAGCTCAGAAATGAGGTGAGATACGAGGCATGGAAAAGAATTTCTGTAGGCGTACTAGAAGTACGACGGAAGAAATTCTAAGGGACCCATAACGATGTAGATCGCATTAGGTATGCGCTCCTATATTTCGCCGTGCTCACGCATAACATTTTCGTATTTGTGTATAGTTCGATACGCCAATTGATCCGACAGCTGGTACTGGGAGCCCTGGTGCGCAATTTCATTACGCACTTTGTGCGCCTCCCATGCGTCGTCGAGCGTTCTGAACCGAGACGGGTCGACCGCTTTCAGTTTCTCTCCCACTCCGGCACCTGAGTACCCCAGCTGTGTCAGAAGATCATCGAGCATGATGTCGGCCTCGATAATGGCTTGGCGCCAGTCGCTTTCTGACGGACTCTCGATAAGCGTTACCACATGATTCCAGCGATTATGGTCGCGACGCTCTTCAGCCGCGTGCGCGCCCACCGTTGCATAGCGCTTGGCGTCCTGGCGCTTCGTTTCCATCATGCGAATAGTGGAGTGCACGAGTACAGCAAGCGCCGCAAATGATATGAGAAACGACAGGATCGTAATCATTACCCAAACCCCTGAAAGAAATGCGACCGTATCGAGCCAGGCGGAACCGGTGCCGGACGCGGTATGGGTGCCGTTGAAAAGATCGTAGATCAGCCGAAAGAAATACGAGACGTTGAGATAGTGCGGACCAGAGTCTGAGGGCATTACCTCAATTATAGCGTCTCTCCCGTCACCAGTGCGCCTATTTTAAACAAAACATCGTCAGCTCCCTTTGGTGCAGTGAAATGGATGCCGGTCGGAAGGGTGACGCCGTCGCGCTCAACGGTGCCCATAGGTACTGAAAGCGCGGGCATGCCCGTTAGGTTGGCCGTCACCGTGAAGATATCTTCGAGGTACATGGAAACCGGGGCTGATTTTTCACCGAATTTAAATGCGGGCGATGGCGTTGTGGGAAATGCGATTACGTCCACCTGCTTGAAGGCGGCATCGTACTCCTCGGTCAGCACCCTGCGGGCCGCGTCTGCTTTGCGGTAGTACGCGTCGATGTAGCCCGAGGAGAGTACGAAGGTACCGAGCAAAATACGGCGTGTGGGTTCCTCACCAAATCCTTCGGTACGCGACTGTATATAGTCATCGAGGAGTGTTTTACCCCTTGCTGCGTGCCCGTATCGCATACCGTCGTAGCGCGCGAGGTTGGTCGACGCCTCTGCCGGCATGATCACGTAATAGACCGGGAGCGCATACGCACTCGTAGGGAGCGTAACCTCCGTAATGGTGTGACCTTCATTCTCAAGAGTCTTCAAGGTCTCATCGAACCGCGCGCGAACATCCGCATCGAGTCCTGACTCGAGAAGATGGAACGGTACGCCGATAGTGAGCTTTTCACCCACTGGTCGTGGCGTGTAGGTAGCGTCCGTAATCGTCGTTGCATCAAGCGGGTCACTGCCGCGTATCGCGTCGAAAAGTATTTTTGCATCAGCGACCGTCTTTGCGAGCGGGCCTGCTTGATCGAGCGAACTTCCAAGCGCGATGAGCCCACTACGCGAGACTGCGCCATAGGTAGGCTTAAGTCCTACCAA
>CAYIKA010000040.1:1228-2507 GCA_964363905.1 uncultured Candidatus Saccharibacteria bacterium | reverse complement strand
AGCATTTTTGACGCCGCGCTCGCAATATGACCGTCGATCAAAATATTATCCTTCATCGCAAGCGGTATGCCGCACAGCATAGGAGCACGCGCTCCCTCGGTATCAATACGCTTCTGTGCCGCGGCAATGGCACCCTCATCGGCGTCAAAAAGTTCTAGATACGCGTTTAGTTCGGGATTCCGCGCCTTCGCGTTTCCCGCGCATGCGTCCCACAACTCGCGCACAGTGAATTCCTTGGCACGAAGGCCCTTGGCGGCATCGACTATAGAAAGCTCTGCAAGGTTACTAGTCATAGGAAATGATCTGCTTCACTTCAAGGTGATTGCCCTTACGGCTCGGGAACTGCTCAGTAATTTTCTCGGTCCATACCCCGGCCTCGTGAGGATTTTCATCAGGACGCAGTACATTGCGCACCGCACCTGCGTGCGGAGTCTCCAGAGAAATTTCGAGTTCTTCGAGCTTGCCGACGTAGGCAAGAATTGCATCGAATTCGGTAGCGAACGTCGCGAGACGGTCCTCCGGCACTTCTATGCGCGCGAGCGCGGCGAGCTTTTGTACGTCTTCGTGAGATACCATTGCGGCCACTGTATCACGCACCAAGGCGTTTGCGGAACTCTGCTTCAGTAAGCACGGGTACCCCGAGACTCTGCGCCTTCTCGACTTTACTACCCGGCTTTTCGCCCGCCAGTACGAAGGTGGTGTTCTTTGACACCGAGCCCGACACTTCCCCACCGGCGCTACGCACGAGCGCCTCCGCCTCCTCGCGACCGTAGCTCGGAAGCGTTCCCGTCACCACCACGGTCTGACCCGCCAGCGGTCCATTTTTGGGGCGCTTCTCTGCCTTCTCAACACGTACATGATGAGTCAGTCGGTCGATAAGCGCCTGATTCTGTTCGTCAGAAAACCACTGCGCCACCGACGCCGCCAGTATCCCGCCCACGCCAGGCACCCCTACCAACGCTGCCTCGTCCGCTTTTTGCAAACGTTCGAGTGTGCCAAATTCTTCGGCGAGAATGAGAGCGATTTCTTCACCTACGTGCGGTATAGAAAGACCAACCAGGAGGCGTGCGAGCGGAATCTTCTTTTTTGCTTCTATATTTTCAATTAGTTTTTGTGCGGATTTTTCCTTGAACCCCGGAAGCTTGAGTACTTCATCGTAGGTAAGATCAAAAAAATCATCGAACTCACTCACGAGTTCGTGATCCATGAGAAGCTTCACCGTTTTCCCGGCAAGCCCGACGATGTCAAACGCAGACCTACCGGCGAAGTGTGCGAGCTT
>CAYIKA010000040.1:0-1128 GCA_964363905.1 uncultured Candidatus Saccharibacteria bacterium | reverse complement strand
ACCGCAACTGCGGTTAAATGCGCGACCGGCGTGAGCACACCGGTGCGTCCTACCTGAAGCGTAATGTCTTCAATGACGGTGGTTACCTGCTCTGCAGGAAACTTGAGCGCGAGCGCGAATCTTGGTCCTTTGCCCGTGTAACCAAGCGTCTCCTGCGCACGGCGTGCATCAACTTTAATTACAACACCGTCGAGCTGGTAGTCCTCCTTCTCGCGGAGCGTGCCTTCCCATTTTTTCCAGAATGCGAGAATTTCTTCTACACTCTTGGCTTTCAAGCTATGCGGATTTACCGGGAGGCCGAGCGCGCGCAGGTATTCCAGTTCCTCATGCTGACTTTCCGGAAACGCACCCTCGATCGTATCAACGTCGTACAGAAACATACCGAGCGGACGTGCCGCGGCGATAGCAGGGTCGAGCTGGCGCACCGAACCTGCGGCAACGTTACGCGGATTTACAAAGAGCGGCTTCCCTGCCTTCTCTTGGGCTTTATTTAACTGCTTCAGTCCCGAGCGGGTCATGTATATCTCACCCTCTACCGTGAGCGTGACCGGTTTTTTTAGGCGCTCGGGCACCGAGGCAATCGTGCGCACATTGTGCGTAATGTCTTCTCCTACTACGCCGTCGCCGCGGGTCGCTGCCTGTACAAGCAGGCCCTTCTCGTACGTAAGCACGGCGTGAAGCCCGTCGATCTTCAACTCCGCACTATAGGTGGGCGGCGGAAGTCCGGCTTTTTCGAGCGACTTACGCACTCGTTCATCGAACGCACGCAGATCGGCTTCCGTAAATGCATCATCGAGTGACCACTGCGGTACTTGGTGGCGCACTTTCTTCAGGGACGGCAACGCCTTGCCGGCGATACGCTTGGTGGGTGAGTTTTCAGCGGCCAGTTCTGGGTACCTCGCTTCAAGCTCGCTCAGTTCACGCTTTAACGAATCGAGCGCTTCAGGCGAAATGGGAGACTCGTCCTTCTCGTGATAGAGCGTGCGATACGTCGTAATTGCTTCGCGCAGTTGCGCGGTACGGGTACGTATGTGGGCAGGCACGGGCATATGCCACCAGTATACCTAAGCGAACGCCGCTCTAGTAGGTGACCTTAAGACCACGCTCCACACGACGAGGATCGGTCAC
>CAYIKA010000039.1:1462-4592 GCA_964363905.1 uncultured Candidatus Saccharibacteria bacterium | reverse complement strand
ATCATTGCCACTCCTCTATATATAGGGCATAGTGCGCGCAGAGAAATAGTTCTCACCACCTTCTTCATGAAGAGAGGAGACGCGCAATGTCTGCGAATGCTCCTCAGGAGCGCATAGAACTCATCCACGCGATATACGGCGTAGGAAAACCGCTTGAACCGTTTGTGCTTGTCAACGATAAGCAGAAGCTGTTCGAACATCTACAACGCAAGGGCAAACACCCTGAATTGTGGGGAACCGACGAGCGACCCGGCAGTCGCAGCTTTGAAAGGCTTTGGAAGGAGTACGAAGAGGACGATTCTATTCTCGCCATTATGGTGCAGAGCGGAGAAGTCGCGCGATTTATTCGTACGATTACCCTCCGTATCTACCGTGATGTGCGTTACCGTGATACCTCTGACGATTCGCTCAAAAGCAGGCGAGAGATACTGCGCGAATTTGTAACGTTGCCCGGTCGTCCTGAACGTGAGCGTCGGTACGAAAATAGCGCAAGTGAGAAGATGAAGTGGCAGGAGACTGACCGACTTGATGCTATTCGTCGTCTCTTTTGGCAGGAGCTTGAAAGAACGCGCCTGCTCAACGAGCACTTGCAGGAGCCTCTCCTTCAAGAGGTTCCCTCAGACGTAATGCATATGAAAGACGGTCAACAAACCACCAAGATCGACAAGCATCCGTCGCATGCCTATCCTGGTATCGAAACGTACAATCAGTTGTTTCATTACTTCTATCGGTTGGTAAAGCGATACTGGCGACCTTCTTATCGTGAAGTTACTGATGAGAAAATAACCGAATTCAGGTGGAAACCTGAACCAGGCGTGAATATCAAAACTCCGATCAAACCCCCAGGCGCGCACTAGCGTCTGGGGGTTCTTTTATATTCATTTCAGAACGAAGCGAGCTGAGCAGGAAATTCGCTCAACCGAAGGCAGAGTAGTTTTGCGCAGAGACGAGAAGAATTCTGCCGACTAGCGAGAGCGTTCTAGGCAGAATTCGACACGAGGCGACAACGCAAAACCCGACACCTGAGTGCCGGGCTGCGAATTTCTTTGCTCAGCGAGCGAAGCTATTTTTTGCCTTTCTTTCCGCCGTACGACAGCGTCATGCGCTGATCCTTTGGCTCGAAGAGGGTAATGGAGAACGGATAGGTCTTACCAAGCTCAAGCGTATCGCGGAGCTCTGCAGGATTCTCGAATTCCGAGATGTGCACGAGACCAGCGACACCCTCCTCAATTGAGGCGAGTGCACCATGCTTGTTGTACTTGATGACGACACCCTGTACTTCCATGCCCTTCTTGTAGCGATCAACGGCGGTCTTCCAAGGATTTTCCTTGAGTGCCTTGATGGAGAGGGACACCTTGCCATCCTTTACTTCGATCACCTTTACGCGGACACGGTCACCAACGGTGAAGAGTGCGCGTGGGTCTTCAACGAGACCCCAGTCGAGCTCCGAAATGTGCACGAGACCCTCGAGACCTGCCTCGAGCTTCACGAACACACCGAAGTCAACCGCACCGGTGACTTCACCCTCAACGGTGTCGCCAACCTGGTACTTGTCGATGAGAGAAGCCTTCTCCTCTTCTTCGGCGCCTGCGCGCTCAGAGAAGATGAGCTTACCTTCCTTGGCGTCTGCAGTGATGATGCGCACGGTAAGTGGTACACCCTCAAGCTTCTGAAGCTCAGAGAAGATCTTGTCCTTGTCACCCTCAGGAACGCGAGGATAGTGATCCTTCGAGAGCTGGGATGCGGGCAAGAAGCCATGGATACCCTGCCAGGTAAGGATGAGTCCGCCCTTGTTGGCCTCGTCAACCGGAATGGTGTAGAGAGTCTGTGCGGCAATAGCCTGCTCAGCCTCGCTCCAGATAGCGGCCTGACGTGCTTCCTTAAGCGAAAGCTCGATGTAACCCTCGATGCCGGATGGGTCCACAACTTTCGCGGTGATGGTGTCACCAGGATTTGATTTGCGGAGCACGTCTGCGGCGTTTAGGTACTCGCGACCATAAATGATACCCGTGCCAAATGGTGGCAGGTCGACATAGAGACGACCACGTACGAGCTCAATAATGGTTCCCTCGACTAAATCCCCGACGCGAGGCGGGGTAGCAATCTGTTCGATCTTGTCGAACATAGGGTGGCCAGCATCGACGACAACCGTCATCGGAACCGGAGAAACCCGTTTTTCTTCAGGCATGTGGAAATGAAAGCGCTGTTTGTGCGGTGGGTACTAAGAGCTTGCGCCCTCAGGGATAGCCCACGCGCGGCTTGTATGCCAGCACTTCGAACAGGAGGACTATAGCAAAAAGGTGGGCGGAGCGCCAGATAAAAGCGAAGGACCCCAACAACCGAAGTTGTGGGGTCCAGACCGTTCGTATTCAGACCAGCGGGCGGTCTAGGCTTGAACGGTCGCCGAGACGGCGGCAGGATTGTCGTCGGTCAGGTGGCCGAGCCGGCGATGCTGAGCGCTGTTGTCCACGGCGGCGATGGCGGCGGTGTGGGCCAGGTGGGCCGGGTGCGACATGTGCGGCGAATCGGTGGAATGGAACATACGCTTATGCATAATGTACATCCTTCTCTGAAAGAGCGTCAGTTCAAAAGCGAACTCGTAAACCCTAGCATAGATCTTTATGAAGAAAAGGAATTCCGAAACGGGCTGTGGAAAATGAAAAGCCCCTAACACGTAAGTGTTAGGGGCTTGGTGAACTGAATTGCTTGTGTACGAGCCCTCCGATTTATGTCGGACCTTGCGGGTCAGACGACGCGGGGTGCCTCGTGGCTATTCCTTTCTGGCCATCGCGGACCAATTCGCCGTTTAGTCTCCGGACTTCGCGTCCGGGAGAAAAGCGCCGCCTCAGGTTTACGAGGCGCCGGCGCCCTGGATCAGGTGTCGAAGAAGTTCGTGCCGCCGGCCACCGAGTGGGCCGGGTTGTTGCCGCGGGTGCGCTGGTTGGCGCCGCCGATGTCGTTGCCGTTGTGCTTTCCCATGAACATGGCCGAAGCCGAGGCCGCCGTCGGCGGACCGTGCAGATTGATCATCTGATCACCTGTGGTTGGAACAATCAGCCCGTTTGCTGACCCGGGTAAGTTATCACACACCCAATTTATTGTCAAGTGCCCTGGGATATGGCGAAATATG
>CAYIKA010000039.1:0-1362 GCA_964363905.1 uncultured Candidatus Saccharibacteria bacterium | reverse complement strand
CTGCGTCAGGTTCTGGTTGCGCGCCCGATTGATGAGGTTGCGCGCAGTGGCCGCCTTGTCGGTGCCATTCTCGACTTGATCGAGCAGGACGTGCAGGGCCGCATCGCGATGTCGCGCCGACTGGTTGGCGCACTGGAAGAGGGTACGACGCGCGCGTTCGACGGGACACAGAACGGGGCGAGTTTGCGTTTCCATAACTATTCTCCTGGCTGAAACAGTTTGCAGACATATGTCTGACCTAATGTTAATGATAGCATAGGTAATATTATTTGTCAAGTAGTCACGTATAGAAATACACCCCCGTCAGCGTCTGACGGGGGTGCTGTTTTTGACGGCTGTTGCCGTCCTGGGCCGACCTAGGCGGCCTGCTTCAGGTCGCTGAGGGCGCCGGCGATGGTGTCCTTCTTCGTGAAGGCGATTGCGACGGCGGTCATGGCGGCGGCGAGCAGGGCGACGTTTTTGAACGAAACCAGTTTCTTCTTGGACATCGGTAGTCTCCAGTTTGGTTGAAAGAGCACTTTCTCCGCCGGGGAACGAGAAAAGAGGGTTGCCCCTCTGTAACGATCCGCGGCACGAGTCAGTAAATATAGGTTAACACGTCTAACTCGTAGTGTCAAACGTGCGATAGATACAAAAAATCCGCCGAGGCGGATTGTTTTAAAAGAGCAAATTCCTTAAGAAGGGTACGCGAGAGGGATAACTGGCGAGAAACCCCTCTCGCGCCCTTGAGGGCGACCGTCTTGGTCAGGGGGCTGTTCAGGAACAGTCACCCATCAAGCTCGAATGGCCTAGTTGGGCCGGGACTTCTTGTCCCGATTGCGCCGAGTGTCGTCGTCGCTGCCGCCGGGCGGGGTGGCCGTCGCATGCCGTTCGCGCGCCTGCTGTTCCTGCTGACGACGCTGGATGTCGTGGTGCTGGTTGGGCTGCTGGTTGCGACGGTCGGTGCTGGGCGGATTGTTCGGAGCCATCTTTGACCTCTAAAAAGGAATACTGCCCGGAAGTGGGCAGTGACAGCACTATACCATATATAGGTGTACGGGCAATAAAAAACCCACGCATAGCGTGGATTTAAAATGGGCAGAAATCCGCCCTGCCTTGGCTCGTTTAACCTTACGGAGAAACAGGCAGGGCGGACCTGGAGAAATCGATGACGAATCATCGATAGCGACGAGACTCGTGTACCCTGAAAGGGAACTCGCGGCCAAAAATACATTACCATACTATCTGTATTTGTGAAGCTTTTGGACTGTAGAAACACACCCGATTGTGCTATAATCTAACTAACATGGTGATCACCCATCACGGCGGCCAGTGCTTCAAAGTCACGTTTGGCGACCTTACCCTCGTATTCGATCCTATTTC
>CAYIKA010000038.1:0-4669 GCA_964363905.1 uncultured Candidatus Saccharibacteria bacterium | reverse complement strand
GTGACCTTTCGCGTGTGAGGCGAACGCTCTAACCAGCTGAGCTAGTCGCCCATAGGTACGTGGAAACGATATCAAACAGGGGCTTCGGGCGCTACGGTATAATGTAGGACATGCGAACGATTCTTATAGCTGCTTTTGCACTCCCTATACTTTTTGTACTCGACCTCCTCTGGATAGGACTCCTGGCGAGCGATTTCTACCACACCCAGCTCGGCGCGCTCCTTGCGCCGGATGTCGTGTGGGCACCAGCGCTCGTGTTCTATGTGCTCTACGCAATTGCGCTTTCATTCTTTGCGATTACTCCAGCAGTAAATGAGCAGTCACTCAAGAAAGCTACACTTCTAGGTGCCTTTCTTGGTCTTACGGCATACATCGGGTACGACCTCACGAACTGGGCGACTCTGATAGGCTGGCCACCACTTGTGTCTATTGTTGATCTGGCCTGGGGCATTGTAGTCTCTACGATTGCGAGCGTGGGCGCGTATCTGATTGCAACTAAGATTGCTCATGTATAACTATGAATTTCCGTACTATTCTATCCACGGCAGTTTTTATTGGACTTTCGCTTCTTGCGGGCGCGATTGGATCCATTTTTACATTCGACCAAATTCCTACGTGGTATGCGGGACTGATAAAGCCATCCTGGACGCCGCCGAGCTTTGTGTTCGGTCCGGTATGGACAACGTTGTATGTACTGATGGGGTCTGCAGCTGCGCTGGTGTGGAATAGCAAAAAATTTGGGCGAGTATTTCCTACCTGGCTTTTCATAGCGCACCTCATCGTGAATGCGCTCTGGTCTATTGTGTTCTTTGGACTCCACGAGGTCGGTCTCGCGCTCTACATCATCCTCACGCTCGCCGTAGTCATTATGGTAATGATGGTGATTTTTGCCCGATACTCGAAGTTGGCTGCGTGGCTTCTTCTTCCATATTTACTCTGGGTGCTCTATGCCTCGACCTTAAACGCAGGTATCTTCTTCTTGAATCTATAAAAAAACAGCCCCGAAGGGCTGTAGGTAGCTCTATCTCCTGTGTAGGGAACTTAGATGACTATGGAACGTATCGTACAAACTCCTGCGCTCGCTGACTCGTGCGGGCAGTGAGTGGCCATTAAACCAGCTCACATGGGTGTGAGAAGAAATCTTGAACTTTCTCCAAAAGTCTTCCCGGCTCACACCGGCCGCAGTCAAAAGGCGAATGAGTCGTGCCCACACTACACGATTGTCACTATCAGACATATCTTCAGGAGCGTAGCGATAGTGATCCATAAGATAGAGAAGTTGTTTTGCAATCTGTGGCGCAGGCCAGCGTTCCTCAGTCGCGTTCGTATCGAGCGCAATAAGTCGGTTGCCGAAAATGTCTCTCGTCGTGATTTCCACAGACAGTCTCCACTAGAGGTCAAAGAATCTATATTTTTTATAACACAAAAACCCGCACTTTCAAATTAGCTACTTACCTTGGCCGTAGGCTTTCTTGAGCATCTTTACGTGCTCTTCGTAGGTGGGTGCGCAATGGAACTCACCATATTTGTCATGGAAGTAGAAGAGACAGTCTGTCTTCTTTGGATTAAGTGCAGCAATCACGGCTGCCGTTGAAGGATTTGAAATAGGTCCCGGAGGCAGACCCTTGTTCTTGTAGGTGTTGTAGGCCGACTTCAGATACTTGTCATTTGGTACCACCTTTGGCCACCATGACTTGGTGTTCGTGTTGCTGGCCTTTGCGTACTGGAGCGTCGCGTCAATCTGAAGGTTCATGCCTACAAAAAGACGATTCCAGATGATGCCCGAAATGAGGCGCATTTCGTTGGGGTCCCGCGTCTCACGCTCAAGCATGGAGGCAATGGTGAGTGCATCATCAATCGGAACGAGTTCTGCGGTCGTGGTGCTGTAACGCGCCAGGATTTCTTTGGAATAGCGATCGTTCAGGATGGCGTGTACATCCTTTGCATCGGCTGATGCCGGAATAGCGTACGTGCCCGGGACAAACTGACCTTCAGACAGACTTGGTGGCGTGGAGTGCACATCCTTTAGGAAGGTGGTGCGTGCGTTTGCAGACCATCCGAGGTTGCTGCCAAAAGCACCCGCGACTTCTTCTTCGCGATAGCCAGGGAGAATGGTTACAAACGTAGTGTCACTACCGACCGCCCCCGCAATTGCCTGGTAGGGAGGCAGCGACGCAATAGCTCCGGCGAGCCATTCAAAGATGAGGCCGGCGCTTCCAACTGCAGCCGCAAGCTTTGGATTGTCTTCAACCAAAATTGCTTCCACCTCAGGGTCTTCGGTAATGGTGCGGGTGCGGGGATTCACGGTCACCGGGAATGCGACCTTTGGTCCTGACATCTCTTCAATCTTTAGGTCAAGCGCAAGCATGGAAGGAAGTGCGAAGAAACCAATCACGAGCACGAGGGTAGAAATAGCGACAGGTCCGATTGCCTTCGCGCGGACTTTTAATCGACGAAGAACGCCGGAAGGCGTTTTGCGTGAAGGCGATGCCGGATGCGGCATTAAACTTTTCGGAGGTTGGCTAGCCACTTCGTACAGTGTAGCGACAAAAGCGCTTGAAGAAAACAACGCTTTCCCCGTTTATAGAGAAGTGCACAACCGGTAGCGAGAGTACGAGGAATTGTGGTAGGGTCAAATTAACCATGCCTCCACAGCCAGCACAGCCTGAAGAAATAACGTTCGTCGAGCGCGCTATCGCGTCGATTGGATCCGGGGCATCGCTTGTCATCCACTCGTTTATATTTGCGGGATTCTTTTCTCTATCCATCTTTGGTGTCATCGAGTGGTCACTCATGCTTCTCGTGCTCACCACGCTCGTGTCGCTTGAAGCTATTTATCTTGCGATTTTCATCCAGATTACGGTGAACCGTCACACCAAGTCGCTGAAGGAAGTGGAGGAAGACATTGAAGAAATTCAAGAAGATGTCGAGGAGCTCGGCGAAGATGTCGAGGACATTCAGGAAGACATTGAAGAAATCGCCGAAGATATCGATGAAATTCAGGAGGATGTCGATGAAATGACCGAGGAAGAGAAAGAAGAAAAAGCCGTTGAAGAGGGTGCGCACCTCGTGCGTGAAGAAAAGAAGCGGGTGAAGCGCGTAGCGGACGAAGCTGAAATGCTCGAAAAACTCGCCAAGGACGTACAGCGTGTGCTCGCCGATCTCGAAGCCCTCAAAGCAAAGAAATAATAATTAGAAGCGGTTCCGCACTCCTATTTGGTAGAGGACGGAAGCTCTGCTAAACTGCCCTTATATGGTAGGGGTATCGACCCAAGGGGGTCTTTTTTACATATGGAAGAAGGCGTAATACACGCTACGGGTACCATGGCGACTACGGCTGCTGCCGTGGCTGAACACGGTGCGGAGCACGCCGCTGGCATCCACGTGGTCCTCAAAGCTGAGGAGCTTTTCCGTGTCTGGGGTTTTCCGATCACGAACTCGCTTCTGATGACGTGGATCACGATTGCGCTCCTTCTCATATTTACGCTCATTTTCCGCACCAAGATTGCGCTCATTCCGGGCAAACTTCAGGCCGGCGTAGAGTGGCTTTTTGAAGGCGTCCTCAACTACATGACGGAGACCCTGGAGGACGAGAAACTTGCACGCAAGTTCTTTCCGCTCATCATGACGATTTTCCTCTTCGTTCTTCTTGCAAACGAACTCGCGTTCTTACCGGGTGTGGGTTCCATTGGTCTACATAACGCTGAAGGCGGACTTACTCCGCTCCTGCGTGCGCCTGCAGCTGACTTGAACCTCACCCTCGCGCTTGCGATCATTGCCTTCCTTACTATTGAGATTACGGGAGTCGTGGTACTCGGGTTTTTCAAGTACGCGGGCAAATATGTTAATTTTAGCTCACCGGTCAATTTCGTGGTGGGACTGATTGAGCTTCTCTCAAACATCGGTCGCCTCATCTCGTTCTCGTTCCGTCTCTTCGGAAACGTCTTTGCGGGCGAAGTAATGATCGCGGTGGCGGTGTTCTTTGTGGCCTGGCTCTTGCCTGTGCCGCTTATGGCATTTGAGGTGTTCGTGGGCTTTATTCAGGCCGTGGTGTTTGCCATGCTGACGTTGTTCTTCATCAAGCTTGCTGTCATGGAACCGCATGGGGAAGAGGCGCACTAGCCTTTTCTCGATGCGGCTCCGGGAGAGCCTTAATTATTTACAAGTTCAAGGAGCGTAGCGACTATGAATTGTTAACCCGCCCAAATTTTGCAGAGCAAAAATTTAGGAGGGTCTAAGATTTACTAATTCGCTTCGCTCATAATTAAATCTAAGATGGAAGTAGAATCAGCAAAGCTCATAGCTATGGCCCTCGCCGCCGGTCTCGGCGTTCTTGGCCCTGGCATCGGTATCGGTCTTATCGGCGGTAAGGCAATGGAAGCCATCGGTCGCAATCCAGAAGCATCCGGTAAGGTTGTTTCAAACATGATTCTCGCAATCGTGTTTGCGGAGGCGCTTGGTATTCTTGCGCTCGTCGTATCCTTCATCATTCGCTTCGTAGGATAAATCAAGAAGCGTAGCGACTATGATTTATCCTACCCTCCTAAATTTTGCTTCTCAAAATTTTGGCGGGTCTAAGATTTACTAATCGCTCCGCTCCTAACTAAATCTAAGATGGATCAACTTCTCTCCGCATTCGGCATCGACGGTAAGCTTCTCATCGCACAGC
>CAYIKA010000037.1:0-4701 GCA_964363905.1 uncultured Candidatus Saccharibacteria bacterium | reverse complement strand
CCAACAAGGAAGAGGACGCAGAGCGCGATGAAGAAGGCTCATTCCGTGTGTTCTACGACTATCTGCGCCCCGCGTCTAAAAAGGAGGCATACGCTGCAGACATTACCTACGCAACCAACAACGAGCTTGGCTTTGATTACCTGCGCGATAATACCGCCTACGATCCTGCGCAACGGACCCAGCGCGGATTCCACTACGCCATCATCGACGAGGTCGACTCCATTCTTATCGACGAGGCGCGCACACCGCTCATTATCTCAGGTCCTGCCGCTAACGCAGAAGGGCTCTATGAACGTTTTTCGCAGATCGTTGAATCCTTCAAGCCGGAGGAGCACTACACCATCGATGAAAAACAGCGCGCGGTACAGCTGACCGAAGCGGGTATCCAAAAGGCAGAGGAAGCGCTCGGCATTGAAAATCTCTACACAGAAGGAGGTATGAAGTATGCGCATCACCTTGATACCGCAGTGCGCGCCATGGCGCTGTTCAAGAAGGATAAAGAGTATGTGGTAAAGGACGGTGAAATCGTCATAGTGGACGAGTTCACGGGTCGACTGCAGCCGGGGCGCCGCTGGTCAGAAGGGCTGCATCAGGCGATCGAAGCAAAGGAGCGTGTACCGGTGCAGCGCGAGACGCGCACCTATGCGAGCGTGACCTTCCAGAACTATTTCCGTATGTATGAGGCACTTGCCGGTATGACGGGAACCGGCGTGTCCTCCGAAGAGGAATTTTATACGGTCTATAAGCTTGAGGTGGTGGTCGTGCCGACCAATCGCCCTGTGCAGCGTAAGGACTACGACGATTTGATATTCCAGTCGGTGACCGGGAAGTATAAGGCCCTTGCTACGCAGGTGCGTGCCATCCATGAGCGTGGTCAGCCCGTGCTTATCGGTACGGTTTCTATTGAAGACAACGAGACGGTGAGCCGAGCGCTTTCTGATGCCGGGATTCCGCACGAAGTGTTGAACGCAAAGAATCACGAGCGCGAGGGAGAAATAATCGCGGGCGCAGGACAAAAGGGGAAGGTGACCGTTGCGACCAACCTTGCCGGACGCGGTGTCGACATTAAGCTCGGCGGCGCTATTGCGACTCCGGAGGAGCGCGAAGAAATTCGTCAGCTCGGCGGCCTTGCGGTTATTGGTACCGAACGCCACGAGGCACGTCGTATCGACAACCAGCTACGCGGTCGCTCGGGACGCCAAGGTGACCCAGGCGAGACGAGGTTCTACGTATCTCTTGAAGACAAGCTCATGCGTGTGTTTGCGTCCGACATGGTCAAGAATGTTATGGGTACCTTCAAGATCCCTGAGGATGAACCTATTGAAAGCGGTCTCATTACGAAATCACTCGAGACCGCACAGAAGCGCATTGAGGGGTTCAACTTTGATTCACGTAAGCAGGTGCTTGCGTATGACGACGTGTTGAATACCCAGCGTCTCTCCGTTTATGCAGAGCGCAGTCTCGCGCTTTCGGGTACGGACGAAGAAATTGATGAGCAACTCCATGCACTTCTCGCAGGCAATACAGAAGCACTCGCGGCATATGACGCGAAGCGCGTTGAACTCACTCCCGAAGTATTTTTCCCACTCCTGCGCCGCCTTGTACTCCAGGTGACCGATGCGTTCTGGCTCGAGCATCTTGAGACCATGGATTATCTGCGTCGCTCGGTTTCGCTCCGTGCATACGGACAGCGCGATCCTTTGATTGAATACCGTCGCGAGGGACTCGCCCGCTTTAACGCCATGCAGGCTGCAATCGCAGACGCTATTGCGAGCGCCCTTCCACACCTCGTACCAGCCGATGATTCCCGTATTCGTGCAGAAGAGGAGCGGACCCGTCGCGCACTCCTTGCAGCGTCCGAAGGAGGTGATGGCTCGCAGTCGACCGAACCCATCAAGAAGGGTAGTACCATCGGTCGCAATGACGAAGTCACGATACGCAAGGGCGATGAGACTCAGACGATGAAATACAAAAAAGCCGAACCGCTTCTTGCGGAGGGCTGGACGATTGTCAACTAGCTTTTAGTGTTGTACCGTTGCCGCAGACGTTTTTTGAAAGGACTGTGCGGTGCGAAAGAAAAATCGAAGTTGCTACATGCGTTCACGGAAGGCACGCCGAGCTCGTCAGAGAGTGCTCGCGGAATCTCTCCAACAGCAAGGGGACTTTCGACGGTCCGAGGAGACTCTTCGTGAACAACAGAGATTGAAATTAGAGGTTCGGGCACGCCTTACGGCTCAAAGAAGAGAGGCTCGCGAAAAGCGACGGGAAGCTAGCCCTAAAAGGTATGCTCTCCGTAAAGCGTGTCGCGCGGCGCCCGTCTTACTGACGAATGACGAGCGAATCGTGGACGCATCTGTACGAGGTTCTAGTCTCTCACTCACCACTGGCTGGATTCATGCTGAGCTGCGCAGAACAAAAATAGCCATAGGTCGCTTTCGTATAGTCATTGGAGGGGAAAAGGCACTGTTCCGTATTGACTGTATTGAAAGTGGGAAGCTCAATGGGGAGGATCCGTTCTATGTATATCCTCATACGGCTGAAGGTTTCTGTTTTGGTATGAGTTCACTCAAGGGATTTATCGGTGAACTCATAGCTCAGGGGGAGATTGTCGCTGCGACGTATCTTATACTCGATGCTCTTGCACACATAAATACTAACAGTGAGTCAGAAGCCTTGAATCAGTACAGAATTATCTCTGAAGAGGAAGGGAATAATGCATGGTTGTTCAGTCAACGGCTTTGATTGGTGTGGGCGGAATCGGTACCGCACTGCTTCCGGGGCTTGCTCGACTTCAACCGGAGCGTCTCACGCTCTGGGACGACGACGTCGTTTCAGAAGATAATCTCATTAACCAGCTGTTCTGGCATCCCGAGGACGTGGGTACTCCTAAGGTGGATGCTGCCGCCGCGTGGCTCTCGAGGAGTGGACTTACTATTGAGACCCACGCATCGCGTTACACCGGAGAAGTGTTCACTGACACCATCGTCATTGCGGGTGTGGATTCTATGGAGTCGCGAAGGCTCATATGGCGTGGTACAAAGAGAGCAGATAGTAGGACGAAACTCCTCTTGGATGGACGGCTCTCGCGTGAGACCCCGTTCTTCCTACAACTCTTTGCTATCCCGCTTGATGACCCATTCGCTTCAGAAGCCTACGAGCAATGGCTCGAAGGTGATGGAGAACTCGATACCGGACGCAGAGACCTCGACATGGTCCCTGCGCCCCAAGTGCTCAGCGGTCTCATCAGTACCCTCGTGGTCAGATGGAGTCGCGGAGATAATCTGCCTTGGCAGGTTATGTGGGATGGTGTGAGCATGTCGCTTGCATCTTTTGAAAGCGAGAGGAGTTGAGTCATGTACTTGAAAACTCGTCTATACGCACCGGGGCAGCAGCCCTGGAGCGGAGAAGTCCCGGACGGAGCCACGCTCGGTGATGTGATCGAAGCCGCCGGCGTCGACACCGACACGCTCGTGCTGTCTCAGAACGGTCACCGCGCGGAAGCCGATGACCCGGTGAAGCCCGATTCGCTCGTCATGCTCTCGCCGCGCGCGCAACACGGCTGATCTTCGTTCGAAGATTTGGGCCACAGTACACTCGTGCTGTGGCCCAATTTTTTATACTCGACTGACGATTCTGCACGCGATACCTATGTATGGTAGGGTGAATCGCATATGGCATTCGTCGATGAAATGAGCGCACGCGCAACCGCTGGGAAAGGCGGCGACGGCGTCGTGCGCTGGCTCCATTTGAAGGGACTCGAAAAGGCAGGTCCTGCGGGCGGCGATGGTGGTCGCGGCGGTGATGTGGTGCTCGAAGGCGTGCGCGACCTCGCGATACTTGCGAGTTACCGGTTCACGAAAAGTTTTCGTGGTGAGGATGGAGGCGCCGGTGGAGGAAATGATAAGCACGGTAAGGACGGCGAACCATCCGTGATCAAGGTACCAGTGGGTACCGTCGTGACAACCTCAACCGGAGAAACGTACGAAATGCTTCGCGAAGGCGAGCGCATCGTCATCTACCGTGGAGGATCCGGCGGCTTCGGCAATGCCCACTTCAAGAGCTCGGTAAATCGCAACCCGTTCGAAACAACGAAGGGCAAAAAGGGGCAGGCTGGGGATATCCATATCACCCTCAAACTGATCGCTGACGCCGGCCTCATTGGCTTCCCGAATGCCGGGAAGTCCTCGCTTTTGAATGCGCTCACCCGTGCCAGGTCCAAAGTGGCGAACTATCCCTTCACCACACTCGACCCCCATCTCGGTGACTTCTATGGATATCTTCTTGCCGATATTCCAGGCCTTATTGAGGGTGCCTCGGTCGGACGAGGTCTTGGAAGTAAGTTTCTACGCCATATTGAACGCACCAAGTTTCTTGTACATCTCGTCTCGGCTGAACAAGAAGACCTGCAAAAAAGCTACTTTGAGATACGAAATGAGCTCACCACCTTCGGTGGGGGACTAGATACTAAGAGGGAGATCGTGGTCCTTTCGAAGATCGATATGGTGGCTCCCGAGGATCGAGAAAAGCTTCTCGCCGACTTCTCCAAGGCTATTGGAAAGGAGGTCCTACCGCTCTCGGTGCTCGATGACGACCTCCTAAAAGCCTTCTCAGACCGACTCACACTCGAGCTCCGGGGCGAAGGATAGCGCTTGCGCGGCTACCTAGGGACAGGGTACGGTGTAGGGACATGAGCTATCGCCC
>CAYIKA010000036.1:2377-4753 GCA_964363905.1 uncultured Candidatus Saccharibacteria bacterium | reverse complement strand
GGCAGGCTTCGACAAGCACTGAAGCAGATACCAGCGCGGTATTTTGATGTTCTCGTACTGCGCTTTTTTGAAGAAAAAAACTACGACGAAATTGCGGACATCCTTCACCTACCACCCGGAACGGTTAGTACGTATCTCACCCGCGGAAAGGCCGAGCTGCGCGCCGTCTTAACCGAAGTGTCGGGTAACAAAGGAGTATTATGAAAACCATGAATGACCATTCGCAGGAAATTATGACCGAGTTTAAGGTGCGCGACCTCCATCCGATACCGGCATGGCATTTCCTCATAACACGCACGGCGTTTTGGTCGCTCGCCGTCGGGTCAGTGGTGAGCGGCGCCGTTGCGCTCTCGATTGCCTTTTATATTTTCTTTGACAGCGAAGGCATTCCCACCAGCACGCTTCTGAATTCGTCTTTCAGCGAACTTTTTGAAAGCGCCCCAATCTTCTGGCTCATCGCGTCTGCCCTTTTCCTTGTCAGTGCCTACCTGAGCATTCGCCACACTAAGCGTGGCTACCGCTATGGCACCCTCAAAATCATGCTCATTCTGTTTACGATAACGGTCATTCTTGGTGGGATTCTTGCCGCCCTCGACTTTGGGAGTGTCGTCCACTATTACCTCACGGGAGACCTGGGCTTTTACGAGGCTCTGCGGCAAGCCCTCTCAAATCCGCAATAGGCCTTTATTTGAATTATTTTGGCTCTCTCGTACGTAGTAAGGGTATGAACAAGATACTTTTTGGGGTTATCGGGCTTTTATTCCTGGGCGTACTAGGGACCGGCATCATTGCGCTTCGCGCACCCTCAAGTAATGAGGACGCGGTCACGGAGAATCCTCCGAGCTTGGAGACAAGCGGGTCGGTGACCACCACCCCTGACGGAACAACCGGCACTCCAGTAAAGGTGTCGCCAAGCCCAACACCTTCCCCCACTCCTACACCGACACCTGCGCCCACACCCGCTCCAGCGCCAAAGCCGGGCACGTACACCATGGCTCAGGTGTCTGCGCACAATTCGCAGACGAGCTGCTATACGGTCGTGCAGGGTTCCGTATACGATGTAACGTCCTTTATTAGCCAGCACCCGGGTGGCGCACGCGCAATTCTCTCCCTCTGCGGAAGGGATGGGACCGCTGCATTCGAAGGCCAGCACGGCGGCCAAGGTCGCCCCGCCGCGGAACTTGCCTCATTCAAGATCGGCACACTTGCACCATAGTCCCATGCAACTACTTTCACTCATTCACGTCCTCACCGTATTCTTTTCCTTTGGCGTTATTCTTCTTGCCGATAAACAGGCGTTTGCGTGGATGCGCGGCAAACAAATGACCCTAAACGCAAACCGTCTTCATCTCTATCACCTCCTTACCTGGACAGGACTCGGTATTCTTATCGTGACTGGAGGAATCATGTTCTGGCCACGTGCAGACTACCTACTGCACCAACCGCTCTTCATCATGAAGATGCTGTTCGTCGGAATGCTCGTCGTAAACGCGGTACTCATTGGCAGACTGATGCACGTCGCCGTCCTGCGTCCGTTCGCTTCCCTATCTAAAAAGGAACTCATGCCACTTATGCTCAGCGGGGCCATATCGATGATTGGGTGGATGGGTGCCGTACTCATTGCGGTGACTATTTTCTAGCTGTCTCGAGAAACTTACCTTAGGTAAAAAGAAACCGCCCCAGACCATAGGAACCGGGGCGGTTCTGTAGTCTGGGGCGGAGGTTACTTTTCGTTCAGGGTGCGGTCGTAGGCTTCGAAGTTTGCGACGATCAGACACGCTTGCGTGTAGACCTTCACATCGATACTCCGACTGACATCATAGCCTTCAGCCAGGTAGGCCTCACGCAGATCGTCGATGACCGATATGTATTCTTCGATCCGCTCCTTCGTGACCATCTCATCCCTGCGCATCCGAGCGAATTCGCCCTGAAGCTGCGCGTGGAGCACGGTGAGTCTTCCCATCGGCAAGGTGCCGAACCGGCGTACTGCCTCCGGATTGGTGAGAAACGCGCGCGACGCCTCGAGGAACTCCTCGAACGTCTTGTAGAGCTCAGCATTGAGCGGCATATGGTGACACAGATGTGTCAGCGCGGTGCTCGTACCGAAGTGGCGCATCTCGACATCGAGAAACGGTTCTCCGTTCTTCGCAGCGCGGGCCGCAAGGACCACGCGACACAAACGCTGCACGATTTTCGGTGCAGGCAACGAGAGCTGAACAACGCTGGTCGACTGAGAAGCAGTGAAAGACATGACGTATCCCTTGTGCACATGTAAAGAATCTCTGATATCCATTATATACCATATAATGGATATTGTCAATATCATCCGAGGGTATAACAAACCCGCCGTCCCTTGGGGACGGCGGTTACGGTACT